>JAZSNX010000064.1:0-3879 GCA_045536665.1 Eubacteriales bacterium | reverse complement strand
ACAGAACGACATGGCTACGATCCGACTTAATACTCTTGTTTTATGTCCGGCCGTTTAAATACCCATACCGCCTTCCTGTGTGTTTATTATAGCATATTTCTCGAAAATTGTCAATTGCCTTTGACTATCCTTTTTGGATATAAGATGACCGATGAGATTTCTTTCGATTTCTCATCGGCATTTTTTATTTTATAAACCTATTCCGAAAATCATTTAGTATATTTAAAAGCGTTGAATCCAGTCTATCAGTAACGCTTTGCACTTCCCTCTCGGTCATACTGTAATAGGCTTCGGCAACTGCACCCGTAATAGCCGCCAAAGTATCGCTGTCGCCGCCGATGGAGATGGCGTTGCAGATAGCATCCTCGAAAGAATTGGATTCAAAAAAAGCCTGCATAGCCTGAGGTACGGTATCCTGACAAGTCTCGTTGAACTCATAGGTTTGGCGGATATCGTCGAGCGCGAAGTCTATTTTATAATATTTAGCGACAAATGCTTTGATCTCATCCATCTTCGCACCCGTTCTCGCAAGATATGCCGCACCTGCTGTTACGACTGCGCCCTTAATTCCCTCCGGATGATTATGTGTCACCTCTGCGGAGGCTTTTGCAAAGTCCAAGCATTCCTCTAAGGAATTGGCATACCACGCAACAGGCGATACTCTCATCGCCGAACCGTTCCCATAACTTCCGTAGGGTTCTGTCTGCTTTTCTCTGAGCCAAAAGCGGAAATGGCCTCCATAACCTGCATTGGGATATTTATCACCCAGCGTATGCATCTCGGATATAAGAAGCGTTTTGAATAAATTCAAATGTACTCTCCAAGAAGCATCAGGGTCTTCCCACCTGTTAGGCTTCTCCGACGTAAATATACCGTCTATTTTCATGACCTCGTCAAATTTAACGAGTGCGCTTGCCACAGCAAGTGTCATAACGGTATCGTCGGTAAACTTGCTTTTCTCACTGAACAGCTCAAAATTCTTTGTTCTTATGTTGTTGAACTCATATACAGAGCCAACGATATCTCCATAAATTGCTCCGAGCATTATTTTCTCCTCCTCTTATTATCCTTGTCAAGACTTTCTCGCCATTCGCCAGCGTCAAGATTTTTACATTTACGAACAGAGGTTATTGCCTCGCACATAACCGCATACGTTGCCTTTACTCCCTCTTCATCTTGCGTATAGTTAACGGCGCGCTCACGGCGGATACCGATGTCCTCTGCCGTCTCCTCAGCGTCGATATTGGTTGCAAGGAAGATAAACTCCCAACCGTATTTTTCCTGCTGTCGCTTGATCATCTCTCGCACACGGCTTCTCGAATAACTGTGACTTGCGTTCTCCATTCCGTCGGTCGTGATGATAAATACCGTATGCTCGGGAACATCCTCGGGACGCGCATACTTGTGAACGTTGCCGATATGATGTATCGCACCTCCCACAGCATCAAGAAGTGCCGTGCAACCGCGAACCTCATAATCTTCATCCGTCATAGGCTTCACCTCGGAAATGTCTACACGGTCGTGAATGACCTCGCTGACGTTGTCGAAAAGCACCGTTGAAACGTAGACCTTGCCGTCCTGCTTTTTCTGCTTCTCAATGGTGGAATTAAATCCGCCAATCGTGTCCTTTTCAAATCCCGCCATCGATCCGCTTCTGTCGAGAATAAATACGAGTTCTGTAATATTGTTCTTCATAAGAAAAACCTCCTTTTGTTTTTGTGCCTTAATTATAGCACGCAAAAAAGGAGGTTTGGTCGCTTGGTATGCGACAAATTATTTTGTTGTTTTTTCACTCCATTCGACTTCTTTAAAACCAACAAGAACGAAATCGTCACCAATAAGCAAAGGACGCTTCACGAGCATACCGTCGGTTGCGAGAAGCTTCAGCATCTCATCGTCTGTCATCGTCGGAAGTTTATTTTTAAGGTCGAGAGATTTATACAGCAGACCACTTGTATTAAAGAACTTTTTAAGCGGAAGACCGCTTTGCTTATGCCATGCCGTCAGCTCGTCGATTGTGGGATTGTCGAGTTTGATATCTCTCTGTTCATATTCGATTTTGTTATCATCAAGCCACTTTTTTGCCTTTTGGCAAGTGGTGCATTTTGGATAGCAAATAAAATTCAACATAGCACTCTCCTATTCAATCACTTCAATATAAAAGCTTACAGGACGGAATCCATCATTACAAGATATCATTGCCGATCTTGGATTCTTCATCCAACCGTCGTAAAAATTTTCACCGCCGTGAGCAAGAGTCATCACAAACGGGGATACGCTTTCCCACGCGCTGTCACAAAATCCTTCGGGCTTTTGCCAACCGTCGCAAATAAAGACCTGACCTTCTTTGATGTCGCAGGCGTGCTCAATGGGATTTTCATACTTTTCTATCAAATCATCATATTTCGCCTTACGAACAACTGTTATTTTTATTCTTTTCATACTTCACACTCCCAGACCGTTCTGATCAAACTGATACAGAACCTCGTTTATCTCATAAATATCGTAAATTCCTCGGCATATAAAGTATTCGATAATGATATCGAATTTATTGCTGTGCGACAGCGCAAATCCCGCCTTGCGAAGCATATCTTCTGTCTCCTCAAGCGTTAGCTCCAAGGATATCGCAAATGCGAGTGCCGTTGGTTTGCTCGGCTTATAATGAACGTCGCTTCGTATTTTTGAGAACAGTTTGCGGTCGATGTTCGCTTTTTTATAGCACTCGGCGTCGGTCATTCCCCGCTCGTCGATCTTGCGCAGAAGCATCTGTGAGAAGCTCTCGTCGATCTGTCTCAGCTTAGCATCAAGATCATCTGCTGTGGGCATAGCTTTGCACTCACAGATCTCACTAATGTCTCGGTTGGATTTTCTTCGCCTTGTATACGGAGCTTCCATCGGCATTTCCATGCACATAAAGCCGCGTCCGTAATCGGCGAGAGTGTCCACGTAATGATCGTCAATGTAATTCTCGATATCAGTGAAAAGCTTTTCACTGATCGAATATGATGTCTTGTCGAACACGACAATATAGACGAGCATCTCATTCTCAATAAGGAAATTGCTGATCTCGTCAACCGCGATTTTCAAAACCTTATCCTTTGGAAAGCCGAAAACACCTGAAGCAATAAGCGGTATCGCAAGACTCTTACACTTGTTCGCTATAGCAAGTTTTAACGATTCACGGTAGCAGTTTCTTAAAATCTCTTCTTCACCGTTTTCTCCTCCATGCCAGCGCGGTCCTACCGTATGTATGACATACTTGCATGGCAGACCAAATCCGGGCGTTATAATTGCTTTCCCAACCTCGAGAAATCCTTGTTCTGCACAGGCATGGTACAGCTCAACGCCTGCGGTCTCGTGAATATCGGCATCCGCACCGCCGCCGTGAGAATAGCGCACATCGGTCGGATCGACTATCGCATCGCATTTGATTTTGGTTATATCTTGTCTAATGATCTTGATAGGCACGAGCTCACCTCGCTTTCGTTTTTTATATTATATCATATTTTCGTTTTTTCTTCAAGAGTTTGTGTAAAGGTAAGCAAAGTCTTGTAATCCCTTTTTCTTTGTATAGCGCACCAAATTTTGACTTGACAAAGTTCCAAGCAAGAGTTATAATACAACAACAAAAAGCCTTTGGATCGGAAGTGTTTTCCCAATCCAAAGGTTAATGATTTTTGACCACATGTTATGACCATTCACACAAATAAAGTACACGGAGACAAGAGTGTATAAGAGCGCTAACAGCTATTTTTTTTCGTAGCATAAACGGCTAAAAAAATATAAAACTACCAGAAAAACATATTAAGATTTTTTGGGGTAGTAGAGGCTGCAGGTTCAACTGTTGACCAGTTGCGCCACTCTTTTGGTAACGGATTT
>JAZSNX010000021.1:0-3204 GCA_045536665.1 Eubacteriales bacterium | reverse complement strand
CGCGCCCTGCAGACCGCAGAGCATAAACACCGTCACCGGCGAAGAACTGAACTGCAGCCTTGCGTTGCTGCCGCCCATAAGAGCGGTGAGCTCCTCGTTGACAATTTTAACTATCTGCTGAGCGGGAAGCAGGGATTCAAGCACCTCTGCTCCAACAGCTCTTTCGGAAACGCTGTTTATAAAGTCCTTAACTACCTTGAAGTTGACGTCTGCTTCAAGAAGCGCAAGCTTGATCTCACGCATACCGGCCTTTATATCGGCTTCGGTAAGCTTGCCCTTGTTCTTAAACTTCTTGAAGGCATTTTCCAGCTTTTCACTCAAGCCTTGAAACATAATATCACCTTCCTTTATCGCGTAATGCTTACGTTACTGAGATATCAGTGACGAAAGCTCGTTTATTTTGTTTTGTATTTCCTCGGAAACGCCCGCTTGTCTTGCGAGAAACGCCAGCTCCTCAGCCCTTTGCTCAGCGCATTGAAGCTTGCTTGCGAGCTTTAGCTTCTCTTCATAAAACAAAAGCTCCTCTTCTGCTTTCTTTACGATATCTCTTACTCCTTGACGGGATATGCCGATCTGCTCAGCGATCTCGGCAAGAGAAAGATCCTCATTGTAATACATATCTACGACCGAGCGCTTTCTTTCTGGAAGAAGCTCTCCGTAAAAGTCAAGCAGATAGCCGAGAGTAAGATCTTTTTCAAACATATCAGCACGTCCTTTCTTGACCATTTTTTTGGGTGTAAAGCAAAACACTTTACAAAGTATACCATAATTTTTTGCTTCTGTCAACACCTTTTTCAAAAAAAATCAAAATAAATATTGCGCTCAGTTTATTGACAATGAAGTTCTGTCATGGTAAAATATAATGATAGCTTATCCGAGGGGAGGGAAGCATTTGTCGGAATATAAAAATAAATACGAGGCTCTTGACGCTTTTTGGGATATCTCGTCGCTCGTTCCAAATGATCGTACGATACGCGCTATGCGCAGATCTACGGATACAGTCGAGATAAGCGACGGAGCGGAGAATAACAACGATGCGAGAAATCGCCTCAGCGATACCGTAATAACCAGAACTATCCAGACAGCGAATAAAGAGAACGATAGCTCGGCAAATGAAACCGACAGCTATCTGCCGACACATCCCTTGATACACAAGGTCATTCTATACAAGGATGCCTCGAACTATGAGTTTTATGCCGATTTCTGCCGTGAGGCGGCTGGATATTGGAGCATCACGGGAACAGAATGTGAATATTGTGATTTCTTTTCGTATTCGCCGCAGTACGACCAGCTCACCGATGGGCAAAGGGAGTATTATTTTTGGTGGCGGGAGTGTATCAAAAGCGGCAAATATATCGCAACGAATACCTGCTATATAAATCTGTTCTTCTACGAGCTTATCAATATGGACGGCGTCATTACGCCGCTCGAGGCGCGCGATCTAATGATAGATGTTCTTGTAAACTATAAGGATATTTTAAAGGGCTCTTTGCCGAAATATATCAAATGGATATGTGATTTCAGCTTGATACACAGGCTTTTGCCCCCTGAAAAGCATTCGCGTTTCTTGGTGAAGAATGCTGTCACTCTCAAGGAGTATTTTGTGAGAGTTCCGCAGAACGACACGGGAGGTTGGGCAAGGACGCTTCTTGAATATTGCTGCTCTTACGATTACAAAACAAGTAAATTTGCCAAGGACGACGCTCTTGAGCTCTTTGACACTCACGTTCCCGCCGCTCTTACACGGGTGGTTGAGTACCTTTCAAAGGACGGAAGGATACTGTCACAATTACCCTTTGGAGACTGTAAGGTTACGACCAAAGCGTTCGAGGGAGCTATATGCGCTACCAAGAACAGATATACTGTCGAGGTACGGTATTGTTCATTCTCACGCTCTCACGAGCTTAGATTTCTTGTTGGAGACGTGGTAAAGCACTGCGAGAACAGGATACGGGCGTATATATTCGTTAAATCAAGGCTGACAGTATACTCACTGCCTAATGACGTACAGGCTATCGTTGACGAATACTTCAATACCTATCTGCCGCATCGCAGGCGTCCTTCCGCAAAGACGCACGAACCTCAGATATATGACGCTTTGTATGACCTTCCGCGTAAGGCGCTTGATCTTTCCAACGCCGCAAGGATAGAAAACGAGTCGTGGGAGACCACAAGAGAGCTTGTTGAAGCATTTGACGAGACAGCCGAGCCCATAAGTACCGTTGCTCCCATCACTCAAAGCTTAGATATGATAGCCGAGAGCTCAAGCGGAGAAGTCTCTCTTATAGATGCGCTCGGTGAGTATGCCGATTGCGTAAGGGCGCTCGCGAACGGTGACACATCCGCTATCACGACGATATCACGCATTAAGGGCAAGCCTGCCGACGCTATCGTTGATGCCATAAACGAGATAGCGGTAGACGTCATAGGTGATATAATCATCGAAGGCTCGGATAACGATATAGCGGTACTTGACGATTACAAGGATATGATAATATGATAAATGGAGATAGAAATATGAATAACGACGTTAATATACAAAAAGTGCCGAAGCGCATACTGAATACGTTGCTTTCCTCTCTTGCGGCAGGAGTAGTACCGAGAACAGGAGCGCCATACGTAGCGATAGGCAGAAAGGACGAGATAGCGGCTCTGCTTTCCGATCTCGAGCATATAAATGAGGGCGGAGGCACTATGCGCTTTGTAATAGGAAGATACGGAAGCGGAAAGAGCTTTCTGATCCAGCTTATACGAGGCTATGCCCTTGAGCGTGATTTCATAACCGCCGACGCCGATCTTTCACCTGAGCGCCGTCTCTACGGTACGGGAGGAAGCGGGGTTGCAACTTATCGAGAGCTTATAAAAAATCTTGCGTCAAAGTCATCTCCCGACGGCGGAGCTCTCCCTAAGATGATAGCGCGCTGGATAGATATGCTTAAGAATGAGATCATAGCAAAGGGAGTGTCACCTGATAGCGAGGAGTTTGCCGTACAGCTCAATATCGCGGTTGCCGACAAGCTCAGAGAGATAGAGTTTATGGTGGGCGGCTTTGATTTCGCAAGGGTGATAACCGAATACTACCGCTCGTTCGTAAATGATGACGATGATAAAAAGAGAGCGTGCCTGTGTTGGCTTAGAGGAGAGTTTTCAACAAAGACTGAGGCAAGACAGTCGCTTGGCTTTAACGTGTCGGTAATTATCGAT
>JAZSNX010000165.1:0-6168 GCA_045536665.1 Eubacteriales bacterium | reverse complement strand
CGACTTCGTCCTTTTCAAAGGTGGTGACCAGCTTTTCTTCTTCGCCGAAGATCTTATATACATCTTCCTTGGTCTCAATGGTAGAACGGTATTCGGTGGGCTTGCCCTTCACCACGCCGCCGACAGGCTCTACACCGAGCGCACGAATCAGCATCGTAAGCGGAACCTTATGGTTCTTATCGATACGAATGTATGCCACACCGTTGATATCGATCTCATATTCAAGCCATGCACCGCGATAGGGGATGACCTGAGCGGAGTAGGTCTTTTTACCCGACTTATCAAATGTTGAAGTATAGTACATTCCGGGAGAACGCGCGATCTGCGAAACGATAACTCGCTCTGCACCGTTGATAACGAACGTACCCGTTTCCGTCATAATCGGGAAATCGCCCATGAAAATATCGGTCTGCTTGACCTCTCCCGTCTCCTTGTTTGTAAGACGAACGTTCACCTTAAGGGGAGCGGCATAGTTAGCGTCTCTCTCCTTACACTCCTCGATGGTGTACTTAGGCTTGGAATCGATAGAGTACGAAACGAACTCTATGACAAGCTTTTCAGAGTGGTCCGTGATAGGCGAAACGTCACGCAGCACCTCCATAAGACCCTCTTCCAAGAACCACTTGAAGGACTTTGTCTGAACCTCTACAAGGTTAGGAAGCTCGCACGGAAATTGAGACTTCGAGAAACTCATTCTCGTGTTCTTACCCAGCTTGTGCTCTTTTACATTGACCATTATCAATCACTCCATTCAAAGTAATACTCCACTTTTTGAGCGATGTGGAACTCGCTGCCATCACACCCTCTTTTTACACGCACGCGTATATATAAATATATCGTAGCAAAGTGCGATTTTTCCAAAAGAGGACATAATAAGCAATTATAATGCAGTTTACAATTATAGCACGTTTGTCAAGAGTTGTCAAGAGATTTTTGTAAAAAAATTCACTTTTTTTCTAAAATACAAAAAACACCCCCGTTTTTTCTCAAAAGGAAGTGTTTTTCATTATAAAAATGTAATTTATCCCACCTGCGCGCCATACCTTATCATCTTGGCTTTTTTCGCGGATTCTCCGTTGTCGTAGGAATCAAGCGACGGCTCGGAGTCGAAGTTTGCAACGATGCCCTCACTCGGCTCGTAAAGCTCAAATATCTCCACCACGTTACGCTCCTTTATCAGCTCCCCGGGTACGTAGAGCGAGAGCTGAGGTCCGACATACCAATATCTTCCGAGGCAAAATCCGTTAATATAAACAACGCCCTTTTTCCAAGACTTCATATTTATAAATGTATCAACTCCCGCCTCAGCCTCAAAGCTTCCCCTGTATATCGCGGGTCTGCCGACCTTTGCCGCGTGAGTGTAGTCCGCCCTCGCGACGTTCTGTGCCTTCATAGGCAACGAATAATTGAGCCAGCTCGCGAGATGAGCGAAGTTGTAGTGCTCCTTGTTCGGCGTGCCGTCATCGTTGAGAACGTTGAGCTTGACATATCCGACTATTCCCTTTTCATCGTGCAGCATTCCGTGTCCGTAATTGACGCGTCCGAGGTTCTCAACGAGTATATCGAGCTTCATTCCGTCCTTGGGTATCTTAAAGCGTATCGGCGGACAGTCTCTGTCGCGCATATACGTGCCGAGGTACTCGCCATTTCCGTAGACGAGCGCGTAGTCGTGAAGTCCGTCTATGACAAGCTCACGCAGATAATCGTCCGCGTGCGTAAGGCGCGTCGAGTAAAGCACGTAACCGTAAGACTGATCGAGATATTCAAAGGTATACGGCTCGCCCGACTTTATACACTTGACGGCTAAATTATCAAGATTATCAAAGAGATCAGCGCTCTCTGTCAGCCTTACGTTCTGTATGCTCTGAGTCTCTACGGGAGAGGTGAGCTCCCACTCGTCCGTACCGCCGAACTCAAAGCCTCGGCGCTCCATCTCCTCCTTGAGCGCTCTCTTGAGCGCGTAATACTTGGGTGTAGGCTCGCCGTACTCAGTCACCATAGCGTCAACGTCGTAGCTCTGCGCAAACGGAACGTACGCATAGTAGCTGTTCTGCTCCCACGGAAATTCGTCCACCTTACCGCCCTTGTATTTTCCGATAAGCGCGCCGTTCATAAAGCCGAAGTCACTTCCGCCCGCAAACATATAATAGCTGATGTACGTGGGTGCTTCTCTTCTCATACTGTATTTAAATTTCTCGACGACCTCCTCGGGTGTCTGACGTATGAAATGTCCGCCCGACTGCTGAGCGCGTCCTACCCAGAACTCGCCCATCATAATAGGCTTATCTGGCTGATACTCAAGCAAATTTTCCACAGCGGTATCGGTAAGCTTATGCATATCCACCATCGTCCAATACTCGGGACGGTTGCCGTCACGGAGCTTGAACTTCTCAAAGCCCGAGTTCGTAAAGAGCGGCACGTCAACTCCCATCTCGATCATCATATCTCCGAGAAGCTTCAGATACTCGTTATCGTTGCAGAAGCTGCCGTATTCGTCCTCAACGTTTATGGCGATTATAGGTCCTCCGTTGGTCGAAAGATAAGGAACTATTCTCGGCATAAGCTGCTCAAAATAGCGTCTCACACAGCCCATAAACTGCGTATCACTCGTGCGTATGCAAAGCCCTCTCTTGTTTCTCAGCCAATAAGGGAATCCGCCAAAATCCCACTCACCGCAAATATACGGCGTCGGACGTAAGAGCACCTTGAGATCGAGCTCCGCGCAGATGTCGAGAAACTCCGTAAAATCGAGATCGCCCTCAAAGCAGAACTCGCCCTCCTCGGGCTCGTGAAGATTCCAAGCGGAATAGGTCTGTATCGCGGTCAGTCCAAAGTCCTTGGCAAGCTGAAGTCTCTGTCTCCAGCCGCCCCTGAGCGTTCTGAAATAGTGCATTTCACCCGCGATGAGATAAAACGGCTTGCCGTCAAAATAAAGTCCGTCCTGTTTGATATCAAGTAATCCCTTTTTCATAATCATCACTCCTTAAAGTATATTTACCATTATTAAAGCTACAAAAGACAAAACCACTCCCACAACGCAACGCAAATTGATCCTCTCCTTAAAGAGCAGTGCCGACATCAGCATAGACAAAAGCACCGCACAGCCTTGATACAATGGGTATAGCTGCGCCGACGGAAGATAAGATGCCGATAACGTCTTGAAATACGAGTTCAGGAAAAGACACGCCGCCATCATGACAACGTATACTATGATCGGCTTTATTATCTTGCCCAACGGCTCAAGTGTCCCCGTCCTCTTCTCCCTTGCACGGAATACAAGGCAGCACGACCCGAGAAATATCGCCGCAAACAGGTAAGTATACAAATTGAAAACCGCCGCATCGCCCTCGGATGTTTTTGTCAATAGCTTCTGAGCGAAATCCGACACTCCTGTTGACAGAGCACACAAAAAAAGAAGCACCAAGGCTTTCGGTGTCATTTTGCCCTTGATGGACGTGTTGTAAGTACATATAATATATCCCGCTACAACAAGCAAAGCTATTCCTACCATTTGTATAGGTGAGATGGGCTCATCCTCAAAAAAATATCGTGCAAAGACCAATGGGCAGTATCGTGCCGACAAGCAAAAAAACGTCTACCATCATATAAGCGCCTTGCTTGACCGACAAAAGCCACGTCACTGTAAATACTGACGTCCCCATGCCCGCAAGCGCCGCCAAGGCAATCGTTACACCGTCAGCCAAAAGAGCGCGGGGAGAGTTGCTCAACAGAACTATAAAAAGACCTATAAAAATACAGAAAAGCATTCTGAGAGTATTTACCATCATGGCATCGGAGCTGTTTTTTATTATTCCGCTCGTCCTTTTCCCGCAATATCCCTTGATCGAGCCACACAAAAGAGCCCCCGCGAGAAATAAATATCCTATCACCGAACACCTCCGCAACTCAAAAAACTGTATTTTTATTATAACTCCCGTCAAGAGGTTTTGCAATCAAATATTTTGCTGTCTATATATAAAAAATTGCTATTTATATTGACAAAATCCAAGCTTTGTACTATACTGAAAAAAATGTCAATAGGAGCAAAAATGAAATTCTATCACGCAAGAAATAAATTTATAGATGAGACACCGTTCCCACCGCTGTATATAAACGGCTGCGGCATCTCGCAAGACGTATCCATATCAGCGGGCGGTCAGGGCATCAAGCGCCCAAACGGCAGAGCGGACTACCAGCTTATTTACGTTACAAAGGGATATATGACCGCCTGCTTTGACGGAAAAAGCACAGCCATTATCCCAAAGGGCAATCTTATACTCTATAAGCCCGACGAGCCGCAAATATATTCCTATCCCCAAAACGAGCCTTGCAGCTTCTTTTGGATACACTTTGCGGGAGACGATGCGGATAGACTTTTGATGGCTTGCGATCTATATGAAAAAAATTGCTTTTTCCTGCCAGATTGCGCGGGTGCTTTGCGCATAATAGAGCAAATAGGCTCGGAGATAACGCATAAGCTCCCGTCATATCAGTTAAGGCTTATGGGACTTTTCTGTCATTTGCTTACTACTCTCTCCAGAACGGGTGCTTATGCTGAGGTCAACAAGCTTTTTATAAGGCTATCCCCCGCCCTCAAGGAAATAGAGAGCCGACCTCACGTTTGCCACACGATAGACGAATACGCGGCTATGTGTCATATGAGCAAATATCATTTTATCCGTGAGTTCAAAAAGCTAAAGAACCAATCGCCCATACAGTACCGCAACGCGCTTTGTATGAGCCGCGCTGCGGAGCTGCTCCACAGCACGGATATGTCGGTAAGTGAAGTATCAGCCGCCGTGGGCATAGACAACCCCTTATATTTCAGCAAAAAATTCAAGGACTTTTACGGCTCGTCACCCGTAGCATACAGGCATATAGGGGATTTTGAAAAATAAAAACAAAAAATATTTGATTTTTTTCAAAAAAGGTATTGCAAAATAAGGAAAGTTGTGGTATTATATATTACTGTATGAATGAATGCGGCTGCGTACCCTCTCATACGCGCCCAAGATTTTTACCACAAATTCTAACGGAGGTGAATTTCAATGCCGAATATCAAGAGTGCAAAGAAGCGTGTTCTTGTCATCAAGACAAAGACAATGCAGAATAAGATCTTCAAGACCCAGCTCAAGAACGATATCAAGAGATATCAGGCTGCTGTTGCTGAGGGCAACGCTGAGGCTGCTCAGGCTACCTACAAGGCTGCTGTAAAGAAGATCGACAAGGCTGCCGCTCGCGGAATCATCCACAAGAACGCAGCTGCCCGTAAGAAGAGCCAGTTTACAAAGGCGCTCAACAATATGTAATATTAACCGTGTGTAGACTCTCACCTCTATGCACGGTTATTTTACTTTTAAGGATACTTATTTTTTCATCCCAATCAAAACCACCGGTTCAACCGGTGGTTTGCACAGCCCCTATAAGGGGCAAATACAGGCTTAACCCCTAAAAGGGGCACAGAAGTTTGACATCGCATTACAATCACAGGCAGCCGCTCACGTGCGGCTGTCTTTTTTATGCCTACTTATTCTTGCTACCCGTAAACGGGTCGGTATATTCTTTTATGCTGATTTGATCGCTGGCGTAATCTTCCTCCAATTGATTTTTGATGTACTCCGCTATCATTTTCTTGTTTTTGCCGACCGTATCTACGTAATATCCTCGACACCAAAAATTTCTTGATCCGTATTTATATTTCAAATTTGCGTGGCGATCGAAGATCATTAAGCTACTTTTCCCCTTGAGATATCCCATAAATTGTGCTATACTTAAATGTGGCGGGATACTTACGAGCATATGGATATGATCTGGGCACGCCTCTGCCTCTATGATCTCTACTCCTTTTTGCTCGCACAATTTTCGCAGGATTTCTCCTATATCTCTTTTCAACGTCCCATATATCTCTTTTCTTCTATACTTTGGGGCAAAGACTATGTGATACTGACACCTGTATTTGCTGTGGGCTGTGCTTTTTATCTCGTTATTTTCTTTTTTCATTATTAAACCTCCTTATACTTTTGTAATGCGGTGTCAAACCACTTACATTATACAAGAAGGTTTAATTCTTTTCAATGGGCTTGCTTAAAGCTCGCCCAACTTATTTGTAGCACGGCTCGGTTTTACCCCTCCCCCAGTTGAACTGGGGGTTTATTTCGACCACCAAAT
>JAZSNX010000127.1:0-4592 GCA_045536665.1 Eubacteriales bacterium | reverse complement strand
TGGTTTGTCTTCCTAAGACCGCTTGGCCTCCGACTTTTCTTGGAAGTACAGATAAAGGTTCTTCCCTCAACACGAGCAACGTCGTTTACCGCCGTTCTGTGAAGATAGCAGTTAGGAAGAAGCTCCTCATTGAGCTTGATCATCTCGCCTGTGGAGCAAGCCTCTGCGCGAAGTGCCTCAGCCTGAGCCTCAGAACCGTCGATCCAAACGATCTTGTCAGGCTGTGTCATAGCAGCCATCTCGTCGATCCAACCAAGAACATACTTGTTGTTTGTCATCTTTTTTCTCCTCATTTATTAAATATATTTTATTTGACTGTCATCAGCGGAGCACCAAGCACTCTAAAAGTGCACTTCGTACCCCATTATATTTTAATATAATTCTTTCCAATTTTCAAGTAATATCTTCGAAAGGTTACAGTTTATTAACATTTGAATTATACTCTCTAAACTTTTATATTTTAAAATAATAACAACGCTACATATTATTAAAAGAGGGGGTGTTTTCGGTGGAAAAGCTGACGAGAGGCGAAAAAAAGGTATACGATTATCTTTCGGAATATATCGACCGAAACGGCTATTCGCCTAGCGTGCGTGACATTGCCGCGGCTACGGGATTCGCGAGCTCATCGACAGTTCACCTTTATCTTTCACGTCTTGAGGAAAAGGGATACATCGAGCGAGAGCAGCACAAGAGCCGTTCATTCAGACCGATAGCCAAACAGAACGGCATTCCGCTTGTAGGGCGCGTCCACGCAGGACTCCCGGTCGGTGTTGAGGAATACGTTGAGGGTTATGTTGACCTCGACTCGTCTCTCCCCTACCCCAAGGATAAACTATTTGCCCTCAAGGTAGTCGGTGACAGTATGATAGACGCGGGAATATTCGAGGGTGACACAGTCGTCGTACTCAAGGACACCGACGTAGCAAACGGAGAGATAGCCGTCGCTATGGTCGATGGTGAGGTGACGGTTAAAACGCTGTACCGTGAGGACGGACACGTCCGTCTCCAACCCGAAAACAAAGCCTTTGAGCCGATAATCGTTGACAGTGTCGAGATACTCGGCAAGGTAGTGACATTGATAAGAAAATATAGCTAAAAAGTAAAAGAGGCTGATAAATCAGCCTCTTTTGTTTTTGGTTTCAACTGTATTTGCGGCTTTAGGCTTCTTGTCTCTGTATCTGATAAGCGCGATTATGACAGAGCCTATAGCAAAGAGCTGGGCAACGACCACAATGTTACCGAATATCGCATAGTAAACAGCGTATATGAGTGCGTTTCCAAGCGTCCAAATCCTTATGTACTTCTCCTTCTTCGCAAGCATAGACAAAACGAAGAACACAGTTGCGACAAAAGGCATAGCGTCAAGCCACGATGCCGCGCCGCTCTTACAGGAGAGGTAAAAGCCTATGCCCCAGCCAACGAAATACAGCGCGCTGAATATCAGCTTTTCGGCAAGAGGTGATTCCATCTCCTTCTTTGCTCTGTAAGCGTTTACGGGTGAATGTATGACCGCAACGACACACGCCATACAAGCCGTAAGTCCCGAGCCTGTCAGCAGCACGTTTATGGCGGCAAGCAGATTTACTACCATAAAGCCAAGCATTATGTGCCATCTTTTTGGCAGCTGATTGCTTATAACAACGGCGACTGTTGTCAGAACACCGAATATCTGTCCTATTATTTCAAGCGTCATACTCATCACACACCTCGATCAACGTTCTCACATTTTTTTGGTGACTTTTTTCTGTATCGGAAAAGCGCCACGATTATCGACACGAGCTCAAAGAGCTGAGCGAATATACCTGTGCTATGCAGCATCAGGTGATATACCGTATTCACAGACGCGTTTCCAAGCGTCCACAGGCGAATATTGTTCTCCTTTTTTACCAGCATAGATGCGACGAAGAAGGCAGTTGCCACAAGCGGCAGAGCGTCAAGCCACGATGCAACACCGCTCTTCCACGAAAGATAAAAGCCCACACCCCACGCAATGAAATATACAGCGCTGAATATCAGCTTTTCCGCAAGCGGGGAGTCTATTTCCTTTTTGGCTCTGAATGCGTTGACGGAAGAATGTATCACCGCCACAACGCAAACAAGGCAACCCGTAAGTCCACCACCCACAAAAAGCACGTTAAGAGCGGAGAAAAGGTTGACCGCCATATATCCTATCATCATCTGCCAACGCTTTGGGAGCTGAGCGCTCACCACAGCGGCAACGGTCGTAAGTATTCCAAATATCTGACCGAAGATCTCTTGGGTCATAATACACCTCAAAATCCAAATCGCAAGGGAGACCCTCTCGAGGACTCCCTTGCCGTTTTTTTATTTTACAACTATATTAACTATCTTATTGGGCACGCATATCTCTTTGACTACCGTCTTGCCCTCGATAGCCGCCGCAACTGCCTCGTCTGCCTTGGCAAGAGCGATGACCTCTGCCGCAGGCGTGTCCTTTGCGACTACAAGCTTGCCTCTGAGCTTGCCGTTTATCTGAACGACCATCTCGACCTCATCATCGGCACACTTTGATTCGTCATACGTAGGCCAAGGCTCGTAAGCGATAGTGGTATCGTGACCGAGAAGCGACCACATCTCCTCACCGATATGAGGACAGATGCAGGACAGCATCTTGATAAGTCCCTCGGCATAGGTCTTAGGACACTTGCCCTCTTTATAAACAGCGTTTACGAATATCATCATCTGCGAGATAGCCGTATTGAACGCGAGCTTCTCGAAGTCCTCAGTTACCTTCTTGACGCTCTTATGGTATATCTTCTCAAGCGCGCCACCCTCGCCCTCGGTTATGTTCTCAGGCTCGGTAAAGAATGCCCATACTCTGTTGAGGAACTTTCTCGCGCCGTCAACACCCTGATTGCTCCAAGGCTTGGATACCTCAAGCGGGCCCATAAACATCTCGTAAAGACGAAGTGTATCAGCTCCGTAGTCACGGACTACGTCGCTGGGGTTTACAACGAATTCGGGATAACGCTTACCCATCTTGATACCGTTAGAGCCGAGTATCATTCCCTGATGAACGAGCTTCTTAAAAGGCTCTTTGGTAGGAGCAATGCCCTTATTATAAAGGTATCTGTTCCAAATTCTCGAATACATAAGGTGACCGACCGCGTGCTCAGGACCGCCAATATAGAGGTCAACGGGCATCCAATGCTTAAGGAGCTCCGCATTCGCGAACTCATTCTCATTGTTGGGGTCGATATAGCGGAGGAAGTACCAGCTCGAGCCCGCAGAGCCCGGCATCGTGGACGTTTCTCTCGTTCCCTTGACACCGTTCTTGTCGTACTTTTTCCACTCGGTAGCGTTCTCAAGAGGAGCTTTTCCGTTAACTCCCTTGTAATTCTCAAGCTCGGGCAGAACGAGAGGAAGCTCCTCGTCGTCAAGCACGTGTATGCTGCCGTCCTCACCGTGTACCACGGGAACAGGCTCGCCCCAATATCTCTGTCTTGCGAATATCCACTCTCTGAAATGGTAGTTTACAGTTCTCTTCGCGACTCCCATCTTCTCAAGCTTACACGTGATGGCTTCCTTTGCCTCCTCAACGGTAAGTCCCGTGAATTCCTCGGAGTTTATAAGTCTGTATCCCTTACCAAGATACTCACCCTTTTCGAATGCCTTTTCGGATACATCGACGTGACCGAGCTTATCGTCGCCGTCGATGACCTGAAGCATATCTATCTTGTGCGCGATAGCATACTCGAAATCACGCTGGTCGTGAGACGGAACTGCCATTACAGCGCCTGTTCCGTAGTTTGCGAGCACGAAGTCACCGATAAACATTCTGACTTCTCTTCCGTTCACGGGGTTGATACAGGAAACGCCCTTGAGCTCACAGCCTGACTTTGTCTTGTTGAGCTCCGTTCTGTCCATATCGTTCTTCTTGAGCGTCTCCGCGATATAAGCCTCGACCTCTGCCTTATTCTCAATGCGTGGCATAAGCTGCTTTACTATCTCTCCGTCGGGAGCGAGCACCATAAACGTGATACCGTAGATGGTCTCGATACAGGTCGTGAATATGGAGAATTCTCCGCCGCCTACTATATCGAACTTGACCTCAACACCCGTGGACTTGCCTATCCAGTTCTTCTGCATAAGCTTTGTGGACTCAGGCCAGTCTATCTCCTCAAGTCCCTCGAGAAGCTCCTCGGCAAACGCGGGCTGGTTGATGACCCACTGCTTCATATTCTTTCTGACAACAGGGTAGCCGCCTCTCTCCGACTTTCCGTCGATGACCTCGTCGTTGGAGAGCACCGTTCCAAGCTCCTCGCACCAGTTGACGGGTATATCTATGTACTGAGCATAGCCGTCAAGGTAGAGCTGCTTGAATATCCACTGTGTCCACTTATAAAATTCGGGGTCGCTGGTAGCTATCATCTTGCTCCAGTCGTAGTCGAAGCCAAGCTCGGAAAGCTGCTTTGAGAACGTCTTTATATTCTCCTGCGTAAAGCCGTTGGGGTGGTTACCCGTTGAAACGGCATACTGCTCAGCGGGAAGCCCAAAGGAGTCATATCCCATAGGGTGGAGCACGTTATAGCCCTGCATCCTCTTCATTCTCGAAACTATATCCGTTG
>JAZSNX010000124.1:0-2354 GCA_045536665.1 Eubacteriales bacterium | reverse complement strand
TGAACTGAAATTTGATGAAAACGGACTTATACCCGCGGTTGTGGTAGACGCAATATCCAAAAAGGTATTGACAGTCGCATATATGAACAAGGAAAGTCTTGAGATAAGCATAAACGAGGGAACGACCTGCTTCTGGTCACGCTCCCGTAAGTGCCTTTGGCGAAAGGGCGAGACGTCTGGTAATAAGCAGCATATCGTTTCTATCGTTACAGACTGCGATAGAGATGCGCTTACAGTAACTGTTTATAAGGACGGTCCAGCTTGCCATACAGGCGCGGATAGCTGCTTCAATGAGGTTATCTATACGGGTGAGGACGAGGAATTCTCACTTGACGCGCTTATGAAGGTAATTGAGGGAAGAAAGACCGAAAAGAAAGAGGGCTCATACACCACGTATCTCTTTGAAAAGGGAATAGATAAGATACTCAAAAAGGTCGGTGAGGAGTGTACCGAGGTCATAATCGCGGGAAAGGCAGACGATAAGGCGGAGACTATATATGAGATAGCCGATCTCGTTTACCACGTTATGGTCCTTATGATAGAGATGGGTATCTCGCTTGACGATATCAAGAGTGAGCTTGCCTCAAGGCATGTTATAGATCACAAGGTCAAGCAGGAGAAAATGACAAAATGACACCGCGGTGCAATTTCCATACCCACACAAATCTTTGTGACGGAAAGAATACGGCAGAGCAGATGCTGCTCTCTGCTATTGAATTCGGCTGTACCGCTCTTGGTTTTTCGGGACATTCCTATATTGGCGATAAGCTGTCCGATAATTGGACGATGAGCAAAGAAGGACAGCTTGAGTACATCAAAGAGGTAAACCGCTTGAAGTCTGTGTATTCGGACAAGATAGAGGTGCTTCTCGGTATTGAGCAGGACTATTTCTCCGGTGCTCCGGAAGACGTGTTTGATTATGTAATAGGCTCGGTGCACGCAGTCATCAAGGACGGCGTTCGCATTGATGTTGATAATACCCCCGAGATGCTTTTTAGCTTTGTGGATAAGCTTTACGGCGGCAATATGACAGCGCTTATCAAGGACTATTACGCGCTTGTAGCGGACGTTGTCGATAAAACTAAATGCGATATAATAGGTCATATAGACCTTATCACCAAATTTAATGAAAAGCAACCGTTCATAGATGTCACCTCAAAGGATTATCGTGCTACGGCGCTTGAAGCAGTCGACGCGTTGATAGAAAAAGATAAGATCTTTGAGATAAACACAGGCGCTATCTCACGAGGTTGGCGCAAAATGCCTTATCCCGATGATTTTATTCTTAAGCGCCTTGCCGAAAAAGGAGCAAGTGTAATGCTCAATAGTGACTGTCACAGCAAGGATTCAATACTTTGCTTCTTTGATGGGGCTGTTGAATATGCCAAGTCCTGCGGTATCCGAGAGCTTTGTGTTTACGAGAATAAAAAGATCAAAAAAATCGGTATATAAAAAAACAGGTTGAATTTCAACCTGTTTTTTTGCAATAATTACATTGTTTATTTTGATTTTATAGGCAAATAATAATATCAGCAATTGCAAAGGAGGTTGCAAAATGAAAAAAACTCTGGCATTTGCTGTTTCCGTTATGCTTCTTTTTTGTTTTTTTGCGAGCACTGTGGGAGCTTCTGAGGCGCAGTCATGGTATTGTGTGCGAAACAAGGAGCACAAGCAGCCGCAAGCAGACGCAAATATGCGATATATAGAGAAATATAACGGATATTATATTGACCGTAAGCACGGTGACGATCTTAAGGAAAAGGTGGTATATCTTACCTTTGACGCGGGGTATGAAAACGGTAACGTAGAGAAGATACTTGACGTTATGAGAGAAAAACAGGTAAGCGGAGCGTTTTTCGTGCTTGGAAATCTTGTGACTAAGAATACCGAGCTTGTGAAGCGAATGGCAGACGAAGGGCATCTTGTCTGCAATCATACCAACGTACACCCAGATATGACTAAAAAAGCGACCCTTGAGGAGTTCAAAGCGGAGCTTGACGCTCTTGAGACGCTTTATAGGGAATATACGGGACGAGAAATGGCAAAATATTTCCGACCGCCCGAGGGGCGTTTTAATGAGCAGACTATGAAATACGCGAGCGAGCTGGGATATAAAACAGTGTTCTGGAGCTTTGCTTACGCCGATTGGGACAACAACGCTCAGATGTCGCCGAGCGCCGCAAAGCAAAAGATACTTGAAAATATGCACAACGGCGCGGTGATATTGCTCCACCCAACGTCCGCGACAAACGCCGCAATACTCGGAGATATAATTGACGAGCTGAAAACACAGGGCTATCGTTTTGGAACGCTTGATGAGCTTACGGTAAACTAAAAAGTAAACGAGTATCCCG
>JAZSNX010000118.1:0-10669 GCA_045536665.1 Eubacteriales bacterium | reverse complement strand
GGCGCTATACTCATAGTTCCCGAGCAGCACGCCGTTCAGACCGAGCAACTGACGCTCGACAGGCTGCCGCCAAGCGCGCAGCTTACAATGGAGGTCACAAACTTCTCTCGACTTTACAACCGTGTTTGCAGAGAATACGGCGGGCTGTCCTATTCCTATATAACGAAGCCTATAAAGCATCTGATGATGTGGCAAGCTATGAGGCAGATAGCGCCTATGCTCAAGGAATATTCCGCAAGCGCCGCTACCGATATCTCCTTCTCGCGCACGATGCTCTCCACAATATCCGAGTTAAAGGCATCGGGTATATCCGTATCCGACCTTGAAGCGGCTATGGAACAATGCGACAGCGACAGCACGCTTTGGCGTAAGCTCTCGGACCTCGCCGGTATTTACGCGGCATACGACGCGCTTGTCAGCGAGCGCTACAGCGACTCGTCCGACGATCTCTCAAAGCTCTGCGATATGCTCTTTGAGCACGATTTCTTTGCGAGTAAGAACGTATATATCGATGAATTCACGTCATTTACGGCTATCGAGCACAGGATAATCGAAAGAATATTCGCGACAGCCGAGAACGTGAGCATCACCATACCTCTCCCCTCGCCTACTCATAAGGATATCAGCACTGCGAGCATTGAGCGCTCCTTTAGCCGTCTTAGGCGCTCGGCGCAACGCTATGGCTCACACACGAACGTCGTTCTTGACGGCGCGGCGCTAAAATCCGCGCCAGCTATAAGATATCTTTGTGAAAATCTCTGGGAGCTCGATACGGCAAACGCATCGGGCGGTATTGACGTTGGCGGACATATAGTTATGGAGATGTGCGACAATTCTTACGCCGAGGCTGAGGCTGTCGCCTCGCACACGCTCGAGCTTTTAAGAGACGGCGCTGCTTGCTCCGATATAGTTATAATAATGCGCGATACCGAAAAATACAGAGGCATAATAGAGCCCGCTCTTGAGAGCGCGGGTGTTCCCTTCTATTTCTCCGAAAAGACCGATCTGTGCGCTCTCGCACCCGTTAAGCTGATACTCACAGCTCTCAGGATAGAGCGATACAACTGGCGTAAGGACGACATTATCGCCTATATAAAAACGGGACTTTCAAGCTGCTCGGCACGTGAGGCGGACATCTTCGAGGAATACATAAACACTTGGAATATTTCGGGAGGCAGATTTATTGACGGAGACTGGACGATGAATCCCGACGGATTTACCAAGGACAGCTCCGAGAGAAGCAAGGAGATACTGAGCATCGCCAACAAGGTACGACGTGATATTTGCGAGCCTTTAGAAAAGCTCTTTGTATTACTGAGCGCTTCCGATACAGTACCCGATATGTGCCGCTCGATATTCTCCTTCTTAGAGGATATCGAGCTTGAGCGCAAGCTCTCCGAGCTTGCCGCCCGTGAGAGAAGATGGAATGATCTCAAGAGAGCTGAGGAGCTTTCATCCGCATATTCAGTAATACTCAACACGCTCGCTGATATCGCAAACGCACTCACGGACGTTACGGCTACTACCGAGGAATTCGCGACGATACTCAAGATGGTATTCGACCAAACCGAGATCGGCACTATACCTACGTCTATCGACGAGGTCACCATCGGCTCTGCCGCTCTGATGCGAAGCGCAAACCCCAAATACGCTTTTGTCTTAGGGCTTTGCGAGGGTGAGTTTCCCGCAAACGTTGACAGCACGGGACTGCTTTCGGATAATGACAGAGAGACGCTTGCCGAGCTTGGATATGAGCTTGGGTCAAATAACGACACACGCTCCTCAGACGAGCTTATGTTTGTAAAGAACGCATTCTCCACCCCCACCGAGCGTCTCTATCTTCTTAGCTCGGCGGCAAACGCAAAGGGAGAAAAAAGAACGCCCTCTTTGCCTTATCGCAGAGTAGAGGCTATGTTTGGCATCACACCGCACAAGTTCACAGCAAACGAGCTTTCATATCTCTGTGGCTCGCCGAGAAGCGCGTCGGCTCATATAAGAGACGTTTCGGACGTATCAAAGAAGCTGGCTATCCAAAAGGCGATCGAGGAGCATCTTCCTCTGGCGAGCAAGCTGTCGGACGTATCGGTCTCCGAGTCGGAGATACGTATATCCCCCGAGCTTATACGCACCATTCTCGGTGACAGTATATATATTTCCCCCTCAAGTCTTGAAAAATACGTTAAGTGTCCCTTCAGCTACTACGCAAGCTATATGCTCTCCCTAAGAGAGCCTCGCAAGGGACGCTTCGGCGCGAATAACTTCGGAAGCTTTGTACATCACGTGCTTGAGCATCTTATACGCTTTTGCGTTCCCTCGTCCCCCGACGAGCAGCCACCCACACGTGAGCAGATAAAGGCAAAGACCGATGAGATAATCGAGAGCTATATCAGAGACATCGCTCCCGACAAAGCCTTGTACACAAAGCGCATGGAGCATCTTTACAAAAAGCTCAGGCGTCTTTCCCTGCTTCTGATAGATAACGTCACTAAGGAGTTCTCCGACACCGCCTTCCGTCCCGCGTTCTTTGAGCTACACACAAACGGCAAAGACGGCAATCCCTCACCTATCGAGATACCGCTTGAAAACGGAGCTAAGGTCGTGCTCAGAGGCTTTATAGACAGAGTGGATATATGGAAGGACGGGGATAAGGTATACGTAAGGATAGTCGACTATAAGACGGGCAGCAAATCCTTTGATCTTGCCGACGTTGCCGTTGGACTTAACACGCAGATGCTTCTGTATCTTTTCAGCGTTTGTAGAAATCCAGGCACAGCTCTTCGCACCGCCGCCGAGCTTGACGGCGATCGCAAGCCTATTCCCGCGGGAATAGTTTATCTGTCGTCCGCTCTTCCGACGATAAAGCTTTCCGACCACAGCTTGTCCGATGAGCAGATACTCGAGCTTGCCGAGGGCAAGCTCACACGCAGCGGTCTGGTTCTGAACGACGAGAGCGTGCTTGACGCCTTCTCACGCTCGGGCTCAGAAGAGCTTTTGATGGGTGTTACAAAAAAGAATGGAAAATACGTAGGTAAGGCTCTTATAGATACCAAGGACTTCGAGTCTCTTCACGGGCAGATACTCGACACTCTCGCCGATATCGGTAACAAGATATACGAGGGCATTGCGGATTGCTCGCCCATAAGCTACGGAGGCTCTGACCCTTGCAAGTACTGTACGGCGAAGCCGATATGCAGAAAGAACGATCTCGCGAAAGGAGGATCTTGATATGGCGACCAAATGGACACCCGCCCAACACGATGCTATAAGTACAAAAGACAAGACTCTCCTTTTGAGTGCCGCCGCAGGCTCAGGAAAGACCTCGACACTCACTGAGCGTATCATTCGCTCTATTACCGACAAGGACGCTCCCGCAGATATCGGAAATATGCTTATCGTCACATTTACGCGTGCGTCTGCTTCCGATCTTAAAACAAAAATATACAACGCGCTTACGACCGCGCTTGCAAGTGATCCCTCCAACAGGCATCTCACCCGTCAGCTCATAAAGCTCGGCAGCGCCAAGATATCGACAATAGATGCCTTTTATCTTGGCGCGGTAAAGGAAAACTTCGCTTCTCTCGGTATATCCTCGTCCTTTAGGATAGCGGACAGCACCGAGACCGAGCTGCTCGCGAAAACTGTTATGAGCGGCGTTATAGACAACTTCTACGACACGGTCGACGACTTCCCCGCTCTTTGCGAGTGCTTTGAAAAGATACGTGACCGAGAGGACGCTATGGAGGGCGTTCTGCTCTCGCTTTACTACGAATGTCTATATGCTCCCGACGGCGTTGAATACGTAAGGATATGCTCAGAGGAATGTAAGAAAAATGCCGATATGGATTTTCTTGACTCGAGCTTCGGAGCTATACTTGAGGACTACGTGAGAATGGTCGTAGGCGGCTTTCTCAAAAACTACGATAAAGCTATAGCTTCGATAGAAAATAACGAAAAGGTCATGCGAGCTTACTACGATCAGCTGACCGAGGACAGAGTGCTCTGCATCGATATACTGCATTTTCTCGACAGTAAGGAGCGTAGCTTCGCTGGTCTTTGTGAGCTCGTTGGCAACTACAAGCCAAAAAACCTCGGATCTGTAAGAAGCGAGAACATTACCGAGGACAGTCTGTTTTGCAAGGACTTAAGGACTGCCTTTAAGTCAAAGATCAACTCTATAAG
Source organism: Eubacteriales bacterium (assembly GCA_045536665.1). Lineage (GTDB taxonomy): Bacteria > Bacillota > Clostridia > Oscillospirales > CAG-272 > HGM12713. The sequence continues at coordinate 6,490 of JAZSNX010000118.1, read as the reverse complement.
GGAGAGCTATCTCTGCTATACCCCCGAGGATATGTCGGCGTTCTTTGAGAGCACCTCTAAAAATCTCTATCTTTTATATAAAGCGCTTCACGAATTTGAGACAAGGTATTTCGAGGAAAAGCAAAGACGAAATATTCTTGAGCTTTCGGACGTCAAGCGCTATGCCTACAAGCTCTTTGTTGATAAGGACAAGAGACCGACAAAGACAGCTATTGAGTACTCCTCTCGCTTTACGGATATATATATAGACGAGTATCAGGACGTCGATCCCGTTCAGGACCTTATATTCAGCGCTATATCCACACCCACCAACAGATTTATGGTCGGTGACATAAAGCAAAGCATCTACGGCTTCAGAGGCGCTGAGCCCTCGTTGTTCGCGGGATATCGAAAAGCGTTCCCCAAGCACGGCACGGTGGATACAAAAGACTCTTTGGGTGAGACCATATTTATGTCCGATAACTTCCGATGCACAAGCTCGATAATCGATTTTACCAATCTCGTCTGCGGTAAGCTATTCTCCGCCTGCGAGGACAGTATTGGATATACGAGAGACGATGATCTCGTTTTCCCAAAGACAAAGCAAGCCCCGCCCGATGAGCCTAAGGTGAGCGTCACGGTATTCGCGAAAGCGCCTAAGGAAAAGGGCGAGGGAGATGAGCCGACACAGCAAAAGGTCAGCTGCAAGGTCGCTGAGGCTGAGTTCATCGCCTCGGAGATAAGCCGCCTTATAAGACACGGCAAAAAGCTGGACGGTACTCCGATACGCCCCTCTGACATAGCCGTACTGTATAGAAGCGGCACAGCCGCCTCGGCAATTCAGGAGAGTCTTGCGGCGCGAGGCATCAACACCGACAACAGCGACAGCAACGGATATTTTCAAAATCCCGATGTGCTTATGGTGCTGTCTATTCTTAACGCCATCGACAATCCTCAGCGAGATATCTACCTTACGGGCGCGCTAAAGTCTCCGATATTCGGCTTTACTATGGATGATATTCTGCTTATCAGCCGTTACGGAGAGAGGCATTATTCCCTTTACGACAAGCTTTGTGTCGCCGCGCTTGATGATACCGAGCTTGGCAGACGCTGTAAGGGATTTGACGATACGCTCTGCCATATGAGAGATATGTCCGCCTCTTTGCCTATTGACAAGTTCCTTAAATATCTATTTTCCACCGACGCTTTCGTAGCTTCTGGTCTGGTATGTGACAAGAGCAGCTCGGGTGAGGGCGGAAATCTGAAGCAGCTATATGAATACGCAAGGACCTTTGAGGCAGGCTCATTCAAAGGGCTTTACAGCTTTATTGAGTTTATCAACAGTATAATCGACAGCGGCAAGACGCTCACGCTCGGCTCACAAAGTATTGACGACGATCGCGTCTCTCTTATGACTATTCACAAGTCCAAGGGTCTTGAGTTCCCCGTTTGCTTTATCTGCAATGCCGCCGCTCCCTGCACGAGATCAGTAAAGGACGATCCCTTCTGCTTTGAGCTTGGCGCGGGCATCGCTATGCATCTCTCAGACAGCACGGGGTTTGCCGTATATGCCTCACCGCTCTTCAACATTCTCGCTCTGCACAGCCAGCTTTTGCAGGCTGAGGAGGAGATGCGAGTGCTTTACGTTGCTATGACAAGAGCTAAAGAACGTCTTTATATAACGGCTCAGGACTCGAGAACGCTTCTCAGCACCGTAGTAAGCAAGGCAAAGCTTCTCTCAAGGCTTGACGACCGCTACTTTATACTTAGCGCGGGAAGCTATATCGACTGGATACTTTGCTCTGCCCTTTCCTCGGATATGGACAGCTTTGAGATAGCTCTAATTGATTCCGACCATATTCCAGAGCTTGAGAGCCGCGAGACCTCGGTTACCTGTGAGCAGACGGAGCTTGACAAGGAGCTTTACGCTCATCTCAAGCAAAAGTTCAAGTTTGAGTACCCGAACAAGCTTCTGCGGCGTGTTCCCGCCAAGCTCTCGGTATCCCGTCTGTCGCCAACCGCGCTTGACGAGAACGACGGCGCTGCCGATATATTTACGGAAGCAAGACCTGCCAAAATTCCCGATTTCTTTTTGAACAAGGCATCAAAGGCAACTCCTACCGAGCGAGGAACGGCGACCCATCTGTTTTTGCAGTTCTGCGACTTTGAGTTTGCCGCTAAGCACGGTGCGGCTGAAACACTCGCGATGCTTACCGAAAAAGGCTTTTTGCCAAGGGAAGCCGCCGAGCTTATATATATGGACGACCTTGAGAAGCTGATATCGAGCGAAATCATGAAAAAGATTCTCGGCGCTGAGCGCATAATACGAGAACAGCGCTTCAATATGCTCGTTCCCACCCGTGAGCTGACGACCGACTCAGAGCTTATCGGGCAGATCGGTGAGCGCAAGACCGCCGTTCAGGGTGTTATCGACCTTATCGTTATAGAGAAGGACGGGAGCATAGGTCTTTACGATTACAAGACGGACAGGCTGACGCGAGAGGAGCTCGCCGACGACGCTCTTGCCGCCAAAAAGATGAACGACGCTCACGCTCTCCAGCTTTCCTACTATGCCCGCGCTGTCGAATACTTATTTGGCAAGACTCCCGACAGAGTTGCCGTATACTCAACAGCCGCTGCTAAGCTCTTTGACATTGAGCAACGAGAGCTTATAGTACCTCACGACATTCTTTGACATTTGCCTATGCTGCCGCATATGCTTTTTATAGAGGGTACTTCCCTCAATATATCAAAGGAGCATATAATGGCAACAATAGAAAATTTTGCAACTGTGAGCTACACCTCCGGTGGTGTAGCTCAGTCAAGGACGTCAAATCTCGCAGAGATAGAGCTCAACTCTTCACTCAGCTTTACCAAGGAAACGCTGGGAACGACATACACGGTCGGCACGCCTGTCACGTATATCCTCTCTATTACAAACGATTCCACGTCGCCTATCACCGGAATAACCGTCGCAGATGACCTCGGTAGATTCACGCTTGGCACAGAGGAGCTGACGCCGCTTGCGTTTACGCAGCCCGCTCTGCTTCTCATCAGCGGACAGGACAACAATGCCGCTCTTACGGTCGAAGCGTCTGAGACGGGTGTCACCTTCAGCTTCCCGACTCTTGCGGCGGGCGCGACGGCGAACATCATCTACAACGCAACGCCTAACGAGTTTGCGCCTCCCGCTCAAGGCTCGCTTATTACCAATACCGCAGAGCTGACGAGCGACAGCGAATGCGCGAGCGGAAGCGCGACCGCTACCGTAACAGCCGCTGAGACAGCCGATATTGAGGTGGTCAAGTCTATGTCTCCCAATCCTGTGGTATGCGGTGAGACGGTTACTTACACCATTCGTATTTTTAACTACGGAAACGTTGACGCTGAGGACGTTGTTCTCACCGACACGTTCTCTCCCGCGCCTACCGATATCTCCGTTTTTCGCAACGGCGTTGAGCTCATAGGCACTGGATACACCTACATCAACGGCACTCTCACCGTTCCCGCGAGGGGCGGAGATACAGTTCCCGCGGCTACGTTTACGAGAGACCCGCAGACGGGTGCGGTCACTACCACACCGGGTGTTGTTGAATACGTAATAACAGGAACTATCTAAAAAAAGATAAGGGCGAACCCAAATGGGTCCGCCCTTTTGCTATTCAATTACGCGTTAGCCTTCTTTATCTTTTCAGCTATGTTACCGGGAACTGTGTCGTAGCCGTTTACAGCGTACTCAAAGCTTCCTCTGCCCTGCGTCATAGCGCGCAAAGAGATGGGATAGTCGACTATCTCTGCCTTGGGCACGATTGCGTGAACTACTGTATATCCCTTCTTGTTCTCCGCGGGATCCATACCCATAACAGCGCCGCGTCTCTTATTGAGATCGCCCATAACGTCACCCACGATAGCGTCGGGAACGGTGATGTCAAGGTCACCAACAGGCTCAAGGATCACGGGAGCAGCCTGCTCAAGACACTTCTTATACGCTATATTAGCCGCTGTCTTGAAGGAGATCTCGTCCGAGTCAACGTCGTGGTAAGAGCCGTCGTAAAGGTCAGCCGCAAGTCCTACGAGAGGATATCCCGCGACTCCCTTAGCCATAGAATCCTGAAGTCCCTTTTCAACCGCGGGATAGAAGTTCTTCGGAACTGTTCCGCCGACGACGGAAACGGTAAACTCAAGTCCCTCGCTCTCGGAAGGAGCAAAGCGGATCTTAACGTGACCGTACTGACCTGAGCCGCCGTTCTGCTTCTTATACTTTCCTTCAACGTCTACTCTCTTTGTTATCTTCTCGCGGTAAGCTATCTTGGGATCTTCAAACTTAACGCTTACGCCAAAACGGTTCTTGAGCTTAGCGCTAAGCACCGCAAGGTGCATCTCGCCAAGACCCGATACCAGCATCTGCTTGGTCTCCGCGTTATTCTCATACTTGAGCGTGAGGTCCTCCTCTATCATCTTAACGATACTCTGGGAGATCTTGCCCTCGTCCTTCGCGGTCTCGGGGATCATAGCCTTTGTATAGTAGGATGTGGGATATGTAATAGGAGCGAACTTGAGCTCCTTATTCCACGTGAGTGTGTCGTTGGTATTAGTGCCTGTAAGCTTTGCGACCATACCGATATCTCCGCACGCAAGCTCGTCTACCTCAGTCTGCTTCTTGCCGTTCATAACGTAGATATGAGCAAGCTTTTCGCTGTCACCCGTCGTATTGTTCTTCATAAGGATATCGCGCTTAACAGTACCGTTAATTACCTTGAAGAAGGACATCTTTCCTACGAAGGGATCGGCAACTGTCTTGAATACGAACAAAGCGGGCTCTCCCTCGGGGGTTATCTCCGCCTCAGAGCCGTCGGCAAGCTTCTCGTTCTTCTTCGCGGTATGTCTCGGGAAGGACTCCGTGATCTTATCAAGCATTGTCCATACGCCCCAAAGCTTTGTTGCCGCTCCGCAGAATACGGGAACTATATCGCCGTGAATGATACCCTCGTGAACGGCGTTGATAGCCTCCATATGGGTTATCTCCTCACCGTCGAAATACTTCATCATAAGCTCCTCGTCGGTGCTCGCTACCGCTTCCATAAGCATATCGCGATACTTAACGACCGCTTCCTTGGATTCCTCGGGAATTATCTCAACGCTATGGCGTCCGTTATCGTCAAATACGTGAGCAGACTCGTCGATAAGGTCGATACAACCCTTTACAACGCCGTCCTTTACCATAGGAATGGTAAGAGGACAGATATGCTTACCGAAGGTAACGTGCAGGTCGTCAAGAACTCTCGCGAAGCGCGCGTCGTTATCGTCGAATTTATTTATAAAGAACGCTCTGGGAAGTCCAGCCACGTTTGCGTAGTCCCACGCAAGCTCAGTTCCTACCTCTATGCCCGCTTTACCGTCAACAACGATGACCGCGCTGTCGGCAACTCTGAGAGCCTGATTTGCCTCACCCACAAAATCAAGGTATCCAGGGGTATCAAGAACGTTTATCTTGGTATCCTTCCATGTCATATTCATAAGAGAAGCCGAGAGCGAAAATCCACGCTTGGTCTCCTCTGAATCAAAGTCCGATACTGTGTTTCCGTCAGTGACCTTTCCGAGACGGTCAGTCGTTCCCGTTATATAGAGCATTGCCTCAGCAAGAGAAGTCTTTCCGCTTCCTCCGTGTCCAAGCAACGCAACGTTTCTGATCTTTTTGGTTTCTACAATAGCCATTGGTGTTTCCTCCTTCTCCGCCTCTCGGACGGAATAAAAAATTATATTTCTGAACCTGTTATTCCTTACCAGTCCAAAACGTTATATCTCATTATACTATATTTGGAAGTTTTTTTCAAGAGATTTATTGTATTTTTTTAATGGTGAATATAGAAATTATTCTTCTATTTTTAGTTATTTTGTCTAAAAAACACATAAAAAACAAAACATCGTGAGCTGTCCACAGGCTCACGATGCTTTATAGCTTTATCTCGCTTGGAGCGGACACGCCGCCCCAAGCTAAAAAAACTCAATACCAGTTATCAGTTATTTGCGTTCTTCATCTCTTCGAAGCACGCGCTGCAATATACGGGTCTATCGTTAGAGGGCTGGAATATTACCTTTGCCTCTCCACCGCACTTAGCGCATACCGTTGTGAAGTACTCACGGGGAGCTCTGCCGGCATTCTTCTTAGCGTCACGGCAAGCCTTGCAGCTCTTAGGCTTGTTCATAAAGCCCTTTTCCTTATAGAATCTCTGCTCTCCTGCTGTAAATACGAATTCGTTTCCGCACTCCTTACATACCAGAGTCTCGTCAACAAACTCCTCAGTCTCTACGCCGACCTTTACTTCTTCGTTCATCTTGGTTTTACCTCGCTTTGTAGTTATGAATTGTTTTTACTCCGTCAGCTATGGACTGCTCTGCGGAGCATATATCTGATTCGGTTTCCCGCATCATTCAATTAATCATTGGAGCTGCGCTGTCAGCTTTTTTCTGATCCTGTATATCGCGTTGTTTACGGAACGCTCGTCTTTAC
>JAZSNX010000081.1:0-16015 GCA_045536665.1 Eubacteriales bacterium | reverse complement strand
GCTACGATCCGTCTTGACACGGGCGCTGTTATTTTCGACAGCACGCTTCTTAGCGATCTTTATTCCCTGATAGATACCGACGAAAGGTTTGCGGCTTATGTAAATGAGCACGTGCGGCTGTCCTTCTATGCCGATTTCCTCTATCCTCTTGCGTCAGACGCGACGCTTGAGGATTTCTACAAGGAGACCCCCGAGGGAGACTTTTCTCCTGAGCTTGACGCTTGCCGAGAGCAGATATGGGCGGTGTTCCACAAATACAAGATGAAGCTTTTGCGTTTTTCTCCCGCGTCCTTTATCCATTTCGGCACGACGAGAGAGCTGCTTCATCTTATGACCGACGATATGCCGATGTATTCGTATCTTGATTGGTCGGCGAACGTCAACACTAACAGCAAGGCGACGTCGTTCGCTTCCTCCAATTCCTACGTTTCCAAGAGAGCTGTTATTGGAAAGGGAAGCTATATAGAGGACAGTTACATTCACAAAGGCACGATAGGAGAGGGCTGTGTTATCAGCGGTATCACTCTTTGGGGAGAGACTGTACCCGACGGTACTGTTTTGCACGGACTCAAGCTGTCCGACGGCAGATTTGTTGTCAGAATGTACGGAGTGAATGACAATCCCAAGGAAAACAAGTGGTTTGGTAAGACGCTTGATGAGCCGTTGTGGACGGCGAAGCTCTTTGAGCCCTGTGACACCATAGAAGAGGCTCTCACAAAAACGCTTGCGGGCGAGAGGACGAGCGAGGCTCTCTCACTTTGCTCAAGCTTCAATTTAGCAGACGCTATAGACATTCCGCTCTGGCAGGCAAAGCTTGACGACCGCATAAAGGTCGAGACCTTCCTTGAGGCGATAGAAACCAGACTTTCGCTTGAGGAGACGAAAAAGCTGTTTGCTCGCGGTCTCACGGGCAGAATTGAGAGAAACCTCATCAAGATAGCCGAGGAGCTCAACACGGGCGACCTGCATGAGTTTGGCAAAAAAATAAGGATATACTACTATCTTTCCAAGATGGTTGACGACAAAAAGCAAAGTGAGGCATATGCGAATCTCTGCTTTGATACCATTTGTGAGTCGCTTATCAGCGCATCCACGGGAGAGTCGCTTTACAGACCCAACGCCAAGATCGCAAGAGACGAGGTGGTCGTCAGCCTTCCCGTGCGAGTAAACTTTGGCGGCGGCTGGTCCGATACGCCTCCGTATTGCAACGAGCATGGCGGAACTGTATTGAACGCTGCCGTAACGCTTAACGGCATCTACCCTATCGAGGCGGTGCTCAAGAGGCTGCCCGATAGCAAGATAGTGCTTGCGAGCGAGGACAACGGCTCGTACTGTGAGTTTACGGACGTCTCAAAGCTTCAGAGCTGTGCCGATCCCGGCGACCCGTTCGCTCTTCACAAGGCGGCTCTGCTTGCTTGCGGTATCGTTCCGATAGGAGAGAGCATAGAGATGAGCGACCTTTGCGCTCGTCTTGGCGGCGGTGTATATCTCTCAACTCAGGCGATAAACATTCCCCGTGGCTCGGGACTCGGAACGAGCTCGATACTTGCGGGAGCTTGTGTAAAGGCTATGCTTGAGTTTATTGGAGAGGACGTATCCGACAACGAGCTCTACGGTACGGTGCTTTGTATGGAGCAGCTTATGTCCACGGGCGGAGGCTGGCAGGATCAGGTTGGCGGACTTGCCAAGGGCTTCAAGATGGTGTCGGCAGACCCTGGACTTAACCAGTCGCTGACCTGCACACAGCTCAACATCGACTCTGATACGGTGGAAAAGCTCAACGAGCGCTTTGCGCTGATCTATACGGGACAGAGACGACTCGCGAGAAATCTGCTTCGCGAGATCGTCGGAAAGTACATTGCCTCAGATCCCGATACGCTTGACGTGCTTTATGAGATACAGCGAGTTGCCGTTCTTATGCGCTTTGAGCTTGAAAAGGGAAATATAGACGGCTTCTGCAGACTGCTTAACGACCACTGGGAGCTTTCCAAGAAGCTTGACAGAGGCTGTACGAACACGTGTATTGACCAGATATTCAATTCAGTAGAGGATCTTATAGACGGCAAGATGATATGCGGAGCAGGTGGCGGCGGCTTCCTTCAGGTGGTTATGAAGGAGGGCGTGACGCTCGACGACCTTCGCGAGCGACTTGACGGAATATTTGCGGGCTCAGGCGTTGAGGTCTGGAGCTGCGACTTTGTGATGTAAAGGAGAAAACGCTATGTTAAAGAATGTATCCCCACTTATATCCCCCCAACTTCTTAAGGTTCTTTGCGAGATGGGACACGGAGACGAGATAGTGCTCGCCGACGCAAACTTTCCCGCGGAGAGCATTGCGCAGAACAATCAGATAATCCGCGCGGACGGACTTGGTGTTGTAGACCTGCTTAACGCAATACTTCCTTTGTTTCCCCTCGACCCGTACACCGATAAGAGCTTTATCGTTATGAAGGTTGAGGCGAGAGACGGCGATTACGTGCCTGAGATATGGAACGATTTCGAGAAAGTACTCGAAACGCACGAGCCTGAGTTTAAGATGACGTTTATGGATCGTTTTGATTACTACGAGCACTCAAAGAAGGCTTACGCCGTCATCGCTACGGGTGAAAAGGCGACTTACGCAAACGTAATACTCAAAAAGGGAGTAATATAAAGAGGTCGTAACAGATGAGATTTTCGATGAATATAAAAAAGCTTAACGAAAAGGCTGTCGTTCCTACCTACGGATCGGCGTGCGCCGCGGGAGCGGATCTTTATGCCTGTGAGGACAGCGCGGTTACCATAGGCGCGGGTGAGACAGTCCTTGTTCACACAGGTATCGCTATGGCAATACCCGAGGGCTACGTTGGTCTTGTGTACGCGAGAAGCGGACTTGCTTCCAAGAGAGGGCTCGCTCCCGCAAATAAGGTCGGCGTTATTGACAGCGATTATCGCGGGGAGATAATGGTGGCGCTTCACAACCACGGCGCTGTGGCGCAGACGGTGGAGAGCGGCGAGCGCATAGCGCAGATAGTTTTCACACCTTACGTTGCCGCTGATCTCAACGTTGTCGACGAGCTCGACGATACCGCTCGCGGAGCGGGCGGCTTCGGCTCAACGGGCACGAAATAGGACGCGATTTTTGAGGGGAACTTCTTAAAAGAAGTTCCCCTCAAGAACTTTTAAGGATTTATATTATAGTGCCAATATTGTTAGTGGGTAACTTCTTAGTATTTTTATTTAAGGTAAAAACCAAAATATTATTTTGTTTTGATTTCTTTGAAGGGAGTTTGAGGGAAACTTTCTTGCAAGAAAGTTTCCCTCAACGCCTCCCCGATAAATCCTAATTTGAAAGCTTTTGAAACAATTATGGTGAAAGCTTCTTAGGAAGCTTTCCCCATAATTATACACATTTTATTTTCTTCCGTATTCCTTATCGGGAGCTACCGTGTTTATATTGGTAGGCAACAGGCGGAAGGAAAAGTCGAATTCGTATTCATCTATACGGTACTTTTCGTCGAGCTTAGGACCGCAAGCCGCAGAGCCTGCGCCTGCGTTACGGTAGTCGATGTTTACCACCGTCTCGCGCAGAGGCGTGAGCTCATAGTCATGCGCCGTTTCGGTCAGCTGCTTTGAGGTATAATGACAGCAATTGAAGCTAAAGGTCTTGTCTGTAGAGAGCGCAAGCAGACCGTTACCGCCTACGTCACAGACCGACATCCAGCGAGTCTCTACGTGAGCGCTGTTCTCCTGAGGCTTGATATAATGCTCGAAGTTCTCTGTTGCCGTAGTCCTATACAGATCCAGCCTTGAGGAGTGTCTGAGGTCCTCGTAGCTCTCGTGGGGGCCTCTGCCGAAGTACACGATATTTTCGTAATCCTCAGGCATTTTGAACTCATACCCAAAGCGAGGAAGCGTGGGAGACAGCTTTTCGAGGTTGTAATCCACCTTTTTTGCCTTTGTGGCGATCGCGATACCGCCCTCGGCAAAAACGGTGTACGTTACGTCAAGTCTTAAAAACGGAAAACACGACGGCATACCCATAGTTATATAAGAGCGCAAGGAAACGAATCTTTCGTTTATCTCCTTGACTTCAAGCTTGAGGCAATTGGTCATAGGTCTGTGATATCCCGCCTGACGCCAATCCGCCACTATCCTTCTGTCATTATCCATCGGCGCGCGCCAAACGGTGGGCGCTATGGGAGACGCGAGAAGCTCGCATTCGTTATGAACAAGTGAGGTCAAAAGACCCGACACCTTATCAAAAGTATAGACAGCGCCGTCCGCGTTTACTACAAAGCTTGTCTTTGTATCGCAAAGCTCTACGGTCTTGTCGCCCCAAATGCCGTCCGCAAGAGGCGTTCTTTCAAGCGCTTCGGGCGCGAACACCACCTGCTCGAAGCCGACCTCATAGCCTGCGTCAGCCCATTCGGTCGCTTCAGTTTGTGTAAGCTTTACGGTAAGCTCACCGCCAAGTGACGGAGTTATATCACTGAGGTCAACGGTTATTTTTTGGCTCTCGCCCGGCTCTGCCGTGAGAGTGGGTATAAAGCCGCCCGCAAGCGTCTTGCCCTCACGCTCGAATATCCACGAGAGGGAATAGTTCTCAAGAGACGTAAAGAATTTCATATTCTTTATGTAGAAGCTTCCGTCGTTTACGTTTGCGTCGTATATCTTAAAGGGCTTGAGCACTTGCTTGTATTCAAGCATTCCCGTGTGAGGCGTGCGGTCGGGATATACAAGACCGTCAACGCAGAAGTTGCCGCTATGCGGCTGCTCTCCCCAGTCGCCGCCGTAGGTGTAGCCTTTTTCGGTGAGCATAGAGTGGTCGCAGAACTCCCAGACACAGCCGCCAAAGAAGCGATCGTGCTCGTATATCATATCCCAATAAGCCTTGAGGTCACCTGGTCCGACACCCATCGCGTGTGAGTATTCGCAAAGGAACACGGGCTGGTCGGCAAACACGCCCTCGTCGATGTAATATTTCTTTATATCATTAGGCTTCCAATACATATGGCTGATGATATCACAGCACCTCTCCTGCTCACGCCATTCGTTTTTCAAAGCGTGCTTACTGCCGTTGTTATCATATCCGAGAATATGACGTGCGTAACGTCTGTTGAAGTCCTCGCAATGAACGATACACTCGGGAGCTCTTGCGTGGAGATATTCATACGCTCTTTGCTGATTTATTCCGTTGCCCATCTCATTTCCGACAGACCACATAATAACGCAGGTGTGGTTTTTGTCTCGCTCAAAGAGGCGCTCTATTCTGTCAAGAAAAGCGTCTTTCCAATCGTCGCTGTTGGTGATCATATCCCAGAAGTTGACGTTGATAGCACCGTGCGTTTCGATATCCGCCTCGTCGATAAGATAAAAGCCGAGACGGTCGCAAAGCGCGGGGAAGCGGGGGTCGTTGGGGTAGTGGCTCGCGCGTATCGTATTGATATTGTGACGCTTCATTATATAAAGGTCCTCGAGCATATGCTCATATGGCACAGCCGCGCCGAGCGTGGGGTGGCTGTCGTGGCGGTTGACCCCTCTTGCCTTGACCTTTTTGCCGTTTATTAGGATAACTCCGTTTACGACTCTGAGGTCCTTAAAGCCGATGGGGAAGCAGATATATTCGTTGCCGCAGCATATGACAAGACTGTAAAGGCTTGGTATCTCATCGCACCAAAGCTCGGGCGAGCTGACCTCGACTGTGGGCACGTTCGACGTGCTTGACGTGCCGCTCGCTATCTCTCTGCCGTTGGGGGCGAAAAGCTTATAGGAGTATTCGAGGCTTGTGTCCGCAAGCGTCTCGATACCAAGCGAGCCTGTGGAATAGTCCGCGTTAAGAGAGGGGTGCAGATATACGTCCTTTATGTGCTGCTTGTCGCGCGCGAGCAGATAGACCTCGCGGAAGATGCCCGAGAGGCGATACTTGTCCTGATCCTCCATATAAGAGCCGTCGCACCATTTGAAGACAAGGATCTTTATATTGTTTTTGCCGACGCGCAAGAGCTCGGTTATATTTATCTCGCTTGTGCAGTGGCTGACCTGACTGTAGCCCGCGAATACGTTGTTTACGTAAAGATAGAAGCAGGAGTCGACACCCTCGAAGTTTATGTATATATCCCTCATAAGAAACGCTTCGTCGAGCGTTACGTCTCTTGAGTAGAGAGCCGAGGGATTTTCTGCGGGAACATAAGGTGGGTCAAAGGGGAAGGGATAGAGATGGTTTGTGTACATAGGCACGTCGTATCCCTTGCCCAGCACCGTCTGCCAGCTTCTCGGAACTGTCATCTTATCAAAGCCGTGGGTGGAAAACTCGGGCTCGGTAAAATCATCGATATCGGTGGGACGGGCGTAATACTTAAAATCCCACTCTCCACAAAGCGACATAACGCGCTCGCTTGCGTTTCTGTCACCGTCAAGCGCCTTTCTTTCGCTATCAAAGGGAATAAAATAAGCGCGGGGCTTCTCGCACCTTACGTGAAGCACATCGTGTGAGGTATGATACGTAAATTCAAGCATTTTGATCTTCCTTTCTTTTTACAAGAGTTATATATTCGTCATATGTGAGCAGTATTCTAAGTGCCGCCAGCAGAGCGTTTGCGCTCATACCGCGCGGGAGTCCCAACGACACGGCAAGCTCGTCGCGCTTCGCGGAGCTGTCCTTGCCGCCCGAAAGACCGTCGATATAGAGGTCGGTCTTGGAGAGAGGATTTTCGGCGGCTCTTCTCACCGCCTCTCCGTTCTCAAAGGGAGCGAGCAGGTCGTAAAGAAGCTGGGACTTCATTCCCTCGACCCCGAGCGTTCCCTCGGCAGAAGGAGCGCTCTTGCGCTTTTCCTTGCCCTTTATCTGCGGAATGTATAGCTGAATTATTTTGTCCTTGTCGATAGCCGAGGACAGATGCGAGCGAATGAGCTTACCCGCTCCGTCGCTATCCGTCAGCACGATTATCGGCATTTTTTTGCTCAGCTCTCTCAAGAGCGCCAGTCTTTCGCTTTTTTTGAATACACCGAAGCCGTCGGTCGTGATTATATTCGCCGAGCATACCTCAAGCAGTCTTTGCCTGTCGTATTTTCCCTCGACCACGATGGTATTTGGTATATTCAGCTTTTTACGTTCCATAATTTTACCTCATAAAAAATAGGCTATCACCAAAGCGCCGAGAATGATGCGATAAACGCCAAACGGCGCAAAGCTATGCTTTTTCACAAAGCCCGTAAGAAAACCGATAGTAACCATCGAAACGGCAAACGCCGCCGCGCTTGCGACTATAAGGCACAGCCAAGCGGAGATGGGTACTGAGATGCCGTTTTCCCGCACGAACGAGAAAAATGACAAGGACTTTATAAGGCTTCCCCCTGCCATTGCTGGAATGCTCATAAAGAATGAGAATTCCGCAGCCACGCGCGTGCTTATTCCCATAAGCCGCGCGCCGAGTATGGTCGAGCCCGAGCGAAAAGTTCCGGGCACGATAGACAGCGCCTGAAAGCAGCCGATGATCGCCGCCAGAGAGAGCGTAATGCCGTCGGTCGAGCTTACCGTGCTCTCCTTTGCTTTGCGCGTTCGCTCAATAACGATAAACAAAACGCCGTAAAGTATAAGCGCCGCAGTTACTGTCAGAGGCGTATATATCCAGCCGTCGATATCCTTGCCGCTAAAGCGCTCGATAGCTTTATCAACTACGATGCCCACAAATGCGGCAGGAATGCTCGCGACGAATATCTTAAGCCAAAGAGAGAGAGCCTCTCTTTTTTGCGGTGCGCTCTTTGCTCCGAAAAACGGAAACAGCCTTGAGAAATAGGTGACTATCACGGCAAGTATCGCGCCAAGCTGTATGACGACCTCGAACATATCGAAATATTCGTCGGCGAAGCGCGCGCCAAGAGACGGAGCTACGTCAAGCGGCAAAATCGCCTCGAGCAAGATCAGATGCCCCGTTGAGCTTATGGGAAGCCATTCGGTTATTCCCTCAAGAATGCCGTACAGTAATGCTTTGATTATTTCTAACACCGTTTACTCCTTTTACGCACAAGAGTGTAAAGGAAAGCAAAGGCGGAACGGTTATTCTCCCGAACGGATTATGTCGCCTGCCTGTACCTCAAACGGAACACGCACGAAAAATCTTTGCGCGGGGTGGGGAGCGGACTCTATCGGCTCGCCTTTCTCGCTGTAAAGCTCGGTGACCGTAAACGGCTGTCCAAGCTTATGGGGGGATATTATCTCAGCCGTATCTCCTACGCATATCTTGTTGCGTTGAATGAACGGATAAAGACACCCGCCGTCAGTGACCTCGCAAAGCCCCTCGGGCAAGGGGAGCTCGCTCTGCTCAAGCGCCGTCGCGAAATACGCCTTTTCACGGATATATCCCGTGGTGGACGATAGCTGAGCGGTATCTGTGGGCATATCAAGATAATAGCCCGTGCAGTATTCTCGGTGAGAAACGCTCTCAAGCTCACGCATAAGCCTTCGGTCGAATACGTATCCGTCGGGATCGCGGTAATATTCGTCTATCGCCATACGGTAGGCGTTTGTGACGACCGCCGTATAATACGCGCTCTTCATTCGTCCCTCTATCTTGAACGAGCTGATGCCCGCCGAAATAAGCTCGGGGATCACCGAAACGGTGCACATATCCTTCGACGACATAATAAACGTGCCGAGCTCGTTTTCCTCGATAGGGAGGGGAACGTCGGGGCGCTTTTCCTCAACGATGGTATAGTTCCAACGGCAGGGCTGTGTGCAAGCGCCTCGGTTTGCGTCTCTGCCTGTCAGATGATGAGAGAGCATACATCTTCCGCTGTATGATACGCACATTGAGCCGTGAACAAAGGTCTCAAGCTCGACCTCGTCGGGAAGCGCGCGGCGTATTTGCTTTATTTCGTCAAGCGTCAGCTCTCTTGCGAGCACCAAACGCTTTGCGCCAAGCCTTACGTATGCGAGAGCCGCCTGCGCGCTGACGATGCCCGCTTGCGTGGAGACGTGTATCTCCACGTCGGGCAAGAGCTGTTTTACAAGAGCGAGAACACCAAGGTCCGCAACTATCACAGCGTCAAGACCTACGTCCTTGATATCTCTCAAAAACTCTTCAAGCGCGGCGTATTCGTCGCCGTGAGGCATGGTGTTGAGCGTAAGATATAGCTTTTTTTCTCTTTCGTGCACGTAGCGTGCGGCATCGTAAAGCTCTTCGAGCGTAAAATTATCGGCGGCTGAGCGCATACCAAAGCGCCTGCCCGCGAGATAAACGGCGTCAGCTCCGTAAAGGATCGCCGCCCGAAGCTTTTCAAAATTCCCCGCGGGGGATAACAATTCTACCATTTATTTTCCTCTTTAACAGTATATAATCATTCATTTTATTTTATCACATATATCCGTTAAAGTCAATAATGATAAGCTTTTTTGTCACTCAGCACGCAAAGCTTTTTGACATACCTGTCGTTGCGAGTGTATCCGCTCCGAAAAGCAGCAGAATGCGGTCGTAGTTCCCATTTTCACTAAGCGTCGTAAGATTGCCCCTGTAATATCGAGGATCTACGACGGTCAGCTCAAAATGCCTTGCGAGTAGGGGAATGAGGGCGTTGGCGAAGCTATCCTTTATAAGCAATAAACGAGGCTTGCTTCCGTCCCTTTCTCCTATTTCCAAAAGCCCGTGGTTTCCGCCGAGAAAAACGCAATACTTGTCCTTTTTTTCAAGATAGCTCATATCGTAAAGCTCGCTTTGCTCACAGCCCGAGTCGAGACACCTTACGCAGATCTCCTCATCGCCCTCATATCGCAAAAGAGTCAGCTCGTCCGCTCCCGTGTCAATAAGCCCCGCTCTTGAGTAAATGCTGCCTAAAAACGAGTCGCTAACGCACTGCCGCAGGACTTCCGTCGGAGCATAGCCGAGAGACGGTGAAAGATGCTCGTAAAGGGCGAGGATACCGTCTGCGTTCAGATGGTGGTCGGTCCTGTAATACGGGTCGTTTCCACTCTGCTCAAGAGAGCGAAGACGCTCAAGAAGCTCTTGGTCACAAAGCTCTGACATTTGCGCGGATCGCTCAAGCCGATAAAGGCGAACGTCAATGCTTCGCGGTACTGTCACGAGCTGTGCGCCTCTTTTAATGGAAAAATCTTTTATGGCGGAAAGGTTTTTATCAAGCGTAGCCGTGTCGTCGTACATAGGACGGTCGGTGAGCGTGCCGTCGCCCGAAAAAATAACACCGTTGTTTTGCCGCTTGCCAAGGCAAAGCTCGCATATCGCCTTTGCTGATATCATCTGTTGCCTGAGGGGAACGTGGTCGGAATAAAAGCTTGAGAGACTATCAAAATAGCTGCCGTTAAGCAAGGCTTGGAATGAAAAAGAGGGCGGGGAAGACAGAGCCCTGTTTTCTTGCTCCGAGTAGCTTTTTTGTGGGAGCAAGAAAATACCCACGCCGAGTAAGATGACCAATGTCGCGCATACGCAAAGAAAAATAAGGTCGGTAAGCCGTGACTTCTGTTTTAACATATCAACTCCAAAAAACAGGACCGTCATAGCAGACGGTCCTTTAGTATTTGCTGTTATTCGCCGTGAGACGCGTCTATGCCAAGAGAGGCAAGCGCTTTCTCGTCAAAGTACTCAAGCGGATCTACGCCAAGATCGGAAACCGTCATCTCGAAGTGCAAATGAGGCTCCTCTGCCACCTCGACCATAGCGCTCTCGCCTACAGAGGCAATAAGCTGTCCCGAACGAACGGAAACACCCTCGGAGATACCCTCGGGGAGCGTTTCGGCAAGGTTTTTGTAAATAGTGTAGCAGTTACCGCTATGCTTTATAGCTATGCAGTATCCCATAAGAGTGTCTTCCCATATCTTGTCTATTTTTCCGTCCGCCGCGGCGTAAACAGGAGCGGAGGCGCTTGTGATGATGTCAAGTCCAAGGTGGACACGGTAATCGTTCATAGTATTTGAAAAAACCTGCATTGAGGGATCGTGTTTTTTGCAGAGAGCGCCGCTGACGGGAAGAACAAAAGAGGGAAGCTTGTCGTCAACACTTGTCGACGGAGTAGTCGAGGGCAACTGAGTAGGTGTTTTTATGGGGTCGTCCTCTGTCTTGGGAGCTTCCTGTTCAACCTGAGGCTGCTTGAGGTTGGGATCGGTGTTCGTATCTCCGAGCTCGTCCTGCTTTGAGCGGTTGTTCGCGATCGCAACGGCGGTCACTATTATCACGGCGACCAATAAAAGTGCGGTTGAAATTATAGCGGGTCTGTTGAGATTAAGCTTTTTGAGCTTTTCCGCGAAACCCGATTCATTGTTGAAATCTTCTGGCATTTGTATATCTCCTTTACCTTGTTTTTTGTTTTTGCCTCTTGTATTTTGTATTATTGCCGTCCATAAAAAGCTTTATTCGATTTTGAGAAAAAATGAGCATGGTTTTATCAAAGACTTGTTTTTCCACAAAAGAATGATTTTGTAAAAATTCAAAGCTTTCACTTGACAAAGCACGTGTTGTGTGATATAATGAATGACGTTGCGAAAGATGCACACGATACATTATATTCACGGAGGGATATTTCGCCTTGAGGCGAAGATACCCACACCCCGCGTCTGACAAGCAAGCTTGTCGAACTTCGGGCGGGGTATGCGAAGTGGATTCTACGAACAAAGTTCGCCGAGCCACGTCTTTTAAGCTCCGTGTATAGATGCAACAGCGTGTATCATATACACGGAGGGATATCGAAGTGGTCATAACGAGGCGGTCTTGAAAACCATTTGGGCTCACGCCCACGTGGGTTCGAATCCCACTCCCTCCGCCAAGAGATCCGAGAACATTATTCTCGGATCTTTTTTATTGAAGCCGAGCGTATATCATCAAAGATGGTGCTGGCGGAAGATATTCTACTTGTGTGGGGTGTTGCTCAAAATATATTCATATGTAATTGATAACAAAAAATAAATATTTTATATATAAAAAAGCTCCCGAGCTATCGGGAGCTAAATTTTTTTGTCAACTTTTGAAATTTTTTGTTGATTCGTTCGTTACATATTGTGAGTGCTTAGGGAAAGGAGGAACAAAAAATGAAAAAGGCAATAATTGTTTTGATGTCGGTGGTTTTGTTGTGTACCGCGGTGATAGTTCCTGTCAGCGCCGCTGTGCCGGAAAACACAGTACAGCCTTTGTGGGATAATACAAATATTATTGATTGTACGGTCGGATTTTTCGATGGGATAGGATATGCGGAATGTCTTGTGTATGGAAAAATCGGCGCAACGGCTGTAAAAACAGACATATACGTTTATTATTTAGGAGATAATGCGTGGGTCTATGTTACGGAATTGCACGACTCCAAAAACGCAATATCATTGGTTAGCAGTTGTCCGTTTAATGCTGTTTTAAATGAGACTTATATGGTGGAGTATACCTTTACTGTAACCAGAAATGGTACGGACGAAGTTATTACCAGAACTGTTTATGATACTTATTCCGAATAGCAAAATGAATAGGGTGACTTGAAAATCACCCTATCAAACTCAAGTTTTTATTCCTTTTGCTGTTTCTATTAGTTCTTGTATATTTGAAAATAAGCCTGTTATCATATATTCGTATTCCTGATCTCGCCAAATTATAGAATAGCAATTTTGAAGATTATTTTCTTCTAATATGATAGCATCATAGCCGTTCACCTTTGTGTGATATGCTGTTTGGCTTTCAGAGTCTGCCCAAACAAATTCGCCGTATATTATACTTTGCGCTAATGAAAACACAAGATTGCCGTTTTCGTAGTAATCTACAAAATAATATAACTTAGTATCAGTAGTTATTTCTGCTGTATATTCTCCCGGTAAATATGATGCATAGGCTTTCTTTAATATTTCCGTGGGCGGAGTTATGTTGTTTCCATTGGCGGAATTTTCGGGCGAGCTACCGGAAGGCGTTTTACCGGCAGCGGGTTGCTCCCCAGGCATTATTTTCTCAAGGTCGGGGTATTCTTCTTCGGTCGATCTATCACCAAATCCAACAGCGACAAAATCCTCTTTCCAGTCCAAGAAGAATTTTTTTATCGCTTCTCGGAGCTCAGGGATAGAAACACAGGCGGTGAGGATGATAGAAAGGCTCAAAAGACAGGCTACCGCTATCCACTTCCACTTGATCGCAGAAGATACGGCTTTTTCTTTTTTTGTATATTTTCGCATAAGCTGCTTCATGCGCTTCCGCTGTCGGTCTGTTATTTCAAAACCTTTATCGTCTACTTGCAAAAATTCGTCGGCTTGTTTTTCGCAGTATTCTTCTGAAGCGGAGAATAAAAGGAATTCAAAATTATTACATGCGCTCATTTTATATACCCCAGTGCGTACATATTTTCTCTTATAAGCTTTTTCGCTCTAAATATTCTACAATTTACGGTATTTGTATCAAGTCCCAATAGCTTAGCTATATCCTTGTTTTTCATTTGGTAGCTGTACTTCAGCAATATAGGTGTTTTATACATATCCTCAAGCTGATCTAAAGCGCGGTTTACGATCTCCTTGTTTTCTTGCGAGATCATAATATCGGACAGTGATCGGTCTTCTTCAAAAAGACCTTTAAAATCACCCTCGAAATGATCGGTGTAAATAAAGAGGTTATTTTTCCTTTTGTTTTTGCGGTACATATCGATAGCTGTGTTTTTTACGCATATGGAAATAAAGCTAATGGTCTTAGGATTCTTGTAATCAACAAAATCATCCGCGTGCTCGCAGATATATTTCATAGTTTCCATCGCAGCGTCCTCGGCGTCTTGCTTATTATTTAATATGTCATACGCGATACGTTGCATTTTTGGAAAATATGTGTTGAACAGTTCATGGATCGCGTTTCGTTCATCGTCATTCTCTATAATTTGGAGTAACGCTAAAATCATTTGACCACCGCCATTATTATTCGTCCATAGTTAGTTCGAGCTGAATATGAGCTTCGATGCGGCGTATTTGTTCATCACTTGCGCCTGCTACCATTCTGCCAACGCGAGATTCAACGATGTTAGGGTCGTGACAGATTAAATAATCATACAGCACCTCGTCGGCGGAAACACCCAAGGCGTTTATTACCGCGATCAATGTTCCAAAACTGGGGAATTTTTCTCCCGCTTCCAATTGGTTTATAAAACCACGTTGAACGCCCACATAATCGGCTATTTTTTGTATGGAAATGTTTTTCTCATTTCGGATTTGTTTTATTCGCTTTCCTAATGCTTTTGCGGTAACTATGTTTTTATTCGCTCCGGAACGTCTTCTTGGCATTTTTCAAACCTCCAATAGTTGATTTTATGTCTCATAGTATAATTATACCACTAATTGCGATTTTTGGCTATACATTATTGGATAAAATTAATACTAATAGTATACAATGAAACTTTTCTGGATCTCTGTTATAAAAATGAATGGCGCTAACGTGATTGAGAAATATCATACCAAACAAGTCAAAAAGCAAGTTTTTTTGGCTTTTTTTCTTGTTTTGCGCCGAAACAAGGGTATACCCGATTCCAACCGATGGAACAAAATAGTAGAATTTTCTTTTGTCTGTGTTGGCGGGACATTTTTATGAGACAGGAATTTGGAAAGATCTTAGGCGAGGAACTTCGTTACCTCGCGATCGAAACAAGAGACAACTTGAATCTTACACAAAAAGAAATGGGAGAACGACTCCAAATGAGTGAAAGCTCCTATTCTGACTTGGAGACAGGCAAAACTGTTTGTCCATCCGCGCTTACAGAAACGTTTCTTTTGAAAATGCAGGACGATCCGAGTGTGTTTTTACTTCGTGTCGCGGAACGATTTGAGGGGATTTATGACCGATATGATGAATGTTAAATATGTGATCTGTGAGGAGAGCTATTATTGTGGGGCAGATCGCCGTGTATCTTATGGCGTTGCCGCGTATGCGTTGACCAATGAGGGTAGCGCGGATGTTATCGTTGCCTCGGTACACGATATTTCGGAAGACAAGCAAGCTGTTGCGGATCTTGTTTCACTCTGCAATAATTTAGAGCTTTCAGTTATTCATTTGCAAGATGCTGTGGAAGATTTCCTTATAAGCTGACAACACAACAAAAAAAGCAAGTAAAAGAAAATTTATAAATTAAACTATTGCGAAAGGATAGCCAATGCAGACACCCTTGCTTTCCTCCGAGACATTAGTAGGTCTCGGAGGTTTTTATCTTGATCTGACGTAGTCTTGAGTGGGGCAAAAGCCTATTGTTTCGCATATTTCACAATATATGACAAATACTTTTTGTGAATTCTGCCTTTGGAAAAATTTTCGAATTTATGGTATAATTAAGATGCTGATATTTAGTGCGACATTGGGAGGGGAAGAATGTTTGAGATAGGCAGTTGTGTAATATATCGAGCGGAGGGTGTTTGCGTGGTTTCGGATATAAGAAACGAGAGCTTCGGAGCGATAGGAAAAGAAGAGCAGTATTACATACTGACACCCGTGAATGACGGTAGATCGACCGTTTTTGTTCCGCTCGCAAATGACAAGCTGGTTGGATATATGAGAAAGCTTTTGAGCGCTGACGAGATAAACGCTATGGTAGAGGAGCTCAAGGATGAGCGACTTGAATGGGTAGTGGACAGCAGAGCGAGGAGCGTTATGTTCAGAGAGATCCTTGCGCTTGGAGATAGGCGACAGCTTTGCGTGCTTGTGAACACGGTCGCAGAGAAGCTTGAGCAGACGATCGCGCAGGGAAGAAAGGCGGGAACGACAGACCTTGGCACGCTGCATAAGGCGGTGACGATGCTTTACGGAGAGTTCTGCGCCACTACTAACATAGACACACCGGAGAAAATACTGCCCTTGCTTCGTGGAGAGATAAAGCTTGCGGAGAAGCTCTCCGAAGAATAAAACAAAATCTTTTTGTAAAGATACAAAAAAGATATTGACAAAAAGAAGGAAATGGGGTATAATAGTCAATGCAAGCTTGAAAAACGGCGGCTTGCGACACGGAGAAGTACTCAAGAGGCCGAAGAGGCGCCCCTGCTAAGGGTGTAGGTCGGTGATACCGGCGCGAGAGTTCAAATCTCTCCTTCTCCGCCAAA
>JAZSNX010000084.1:0-2952 GCA_045536665.1 Eubacteriales bacterium | reverse complement strand
GTTATTGAGATCGCGGACGAGGACTATGCGCTTTGGTATAGAGATGTGTCAGAGAATATGGCAGACTATAACGGAAAGGTAGTCAGATTCAAGGGACTTATTGCAGGCGATGATAGACTTCCGTCAAATTCGTTAGTTATCGGACGCCCTGTTATGACATGTTGCGCAGATGATATTCAATACAGCGGACTTATAAGCGTTTTTAAGAATACAGGTATGCTCAAAACCGGAGATTGGATAACGGTAAAGGGAACTATCAAAATAGAAAAGCACAAGCTTTACCGCAATCAAGGCCCTGTGCTTTACGTTGAGTCAACCGAACTTGCCGTTCAGCCGAAGCAGCCTGTGGCAACATTTTATTGAAAACGAACCTCACTATCATATTTAGATAGTGAGGTTTGCTGCTTTTCAACTAATGGTTGAAAAAGCTCGTTTATGCAGTTATTGTCATTATGTCATTACTGTGATATAATAAAGTTACAAGGCAGGCGCCGTCTTGATATTTGGAGGTAAAACTATGGATATTGGAAACAAAATCAAAGAATTGCGAAAAAGTCGAGGTATTACACAAGAGCAGCTTGCAATCAGTATCGGAGTTTCTTTTCAAGCTGTAAGTAAATGGGAGAATAATATCGCACTTCCTGACATTACGCTCGCTCCTGTATTGGCAAGTTATTTTGGTGTTTCAATAGATGAGCTTTTTGGTTATAACACTGAAAGAATCAGAAACGAAGCGCTTTCCATTGCAAAACAGACTGTAAAATACCGTGAGTCAAATCAAAATGAGGGTATCAAGATAATTGAAGAAGGGCTAAAAGAGTATCCCAATAACGATATTTTGTTAGAAAATCTTCTGTATTTGATTAATTATTGCAATGAGCCTGACAAGACAATTGAGATTGCATTGAAAATTATTGATATTACAAAAGACAATTCCATTAAGTATGATGCTCTTCGCTTTCTTGCGTATGCATACAAGTATAAAGGAGATCTTGACAGCGCTCGAATAGCGCTTGAACAGATACCGGAAATATATTTTTCGCGGCTATCGGAAATGGCATACATTTTAAGTGGTGAAGAAAAAATGAATGCGGCGCAAAAACAAAAGAGTGTTTCATTGAGTAGCTTGATAGAAATGCAAACTCGAATTGCAGAATGCCATATTGAAAATAGAGATATGAGCTCCGCCTTAAAGGAATATAATAGAGCATTGGAGCTTTTGGAGTTATTTGAGGCAAGCGATGCATGGGATGCGGAACGTAATTTCTTGAAAAATAGAATAATATATGTAAAAGAACGAATATAAAATATTTATCAAAAAACAGGTCAGAGAATTAATCTCTAACCTGTTTTTATTTTACTCAAGCTCACCCGCTATAGGTGTATCAAGCTGAACTATTTCTTTTTCAATAAGTGTCGGTTCTGCAAGTCCGTTGACGCAATCCGCGCCGATAACTACTTGTGACACATTTTCCTTTGAGGGAACGTCGTACATAACGGACATCATAAGATTTTCCATTATTGAACGAAGTCCGCGAGCGCCTGTGTTCCTTTCAATTGCCTGCGTAGCGACAGCTTCAAGAGCCTCTTTGTCAAAGTCAAGCTCTACTCCGTCCATTTCAAGCAGCTTTTTATACTGCTTAACAAGAGAATTTTTGGGCTCGTTGAGTATTCTTACAAGAGCGTCCTTATCAAGGTCGTCAAGCGGAACAGCAACGGGAATACGGCCGACCAGCTCGGGAATAAGTCCGAATTTTACGATATCGTGGGGGATCACGTCCTTATAGATGCCTGCCTTAGTCTTTTCCGACTTTTTCTTTATCTCACTTACAAATCCAATAGCTTGATTTCCTTGACGTTTTTCAATGATCTTGTCAAGGCCCTCAAAAGCTCCGCCGCAAATAAAGAGAATATTCTCGGTATTTATCTGAATGAACTCCTGATTGGGATGCTTGCGTCCACCCTGCGGGGGAACATTTGCGACAGTACCTTCAAGTATCTTAAGGAGCGCCTGCTGAACACCCTCGCCCGAAACGTCGCGGGTGATAGATCTATTTTCGCTCTTACGAGCTATCTTGTCTATCTCATCAATGTAGATAATACCTTTTTCGGCTCTGTCGATATCATAATCTGCGGCCTGAATAAGCCTCAGAAGAATGTTTTCAACATCTTCACCTACGTATCCTGCCTCCGTGAGTGTTGTTGCGTCTGCTATAGCAAAGGGAACCTTCAAGGAACGAGCAAGCGTTTGCGCAAGATAAGTCTTTCCAACACCCGTGTTACCAATCAAAAGAACATTACTCTTCTGAAGGCTGACCTCGTTATCGAGCTCCGCACCGTCTACTTTTTTGGCGCGTCCCTCATTTTTATCCTTGTTGTACAAAATACGCTTATAGTGATTATATACCGCGACAGACAACACTTTTTTAGCGTCATCCTGTCCTATAACGTATTCGTCGAGAACACTTTTGATTTTAGCGGGCTTCGGAAGAGTTTCAAAGGAAAGCTCATCACCGACCGTTGCGGATGTGGCAATTGTATTCTCGTATATCATCTCCTGACACGTGTCAACGCAAAAATCGCATATATAAACACCTGTGGGGGAGGGGATAAGAAAATTCACTTGATTTTCCGTTCTGCCGCAAAACGAACAATAACGGGTATGAGTATTCGTGCCTTTAGTATTGTTAGAAGACATTCTATGATCCTTTCGGGAAATATTTAAGCTCTCTTCTCGAAGATCTTATCAACAAGTCCGTATTCGAGAGCCTGCTTAGCGGTCATAAAGTTATCACGCTCGGTGTCCCTTGCTATCTCCTCTATGGGACGACCTGTGTTCTCAGACAAGATCCTATTGAGATTATCTCTTGTGCGGAGGATAAGGTCTGCTTGGATCTTGATATCCGTTGCTTGACCCTTAGCGCCGCCGAGAGGCTGATGTATCATTATCTC
>JAZSNX010000140.1:0-3196 GCA_045536665.1 Eubacteriales bacterium | reverse complement strand
CAGGACAGCCCATATTTATATCTATTGCAGTAGGCGCGCATTCCGACGTACAGCCCTTATAGCTTCTATCGACTATCATCGCCGCAGCCTCTGCCATAAACTCGGGCTCACTGCCAAATATCTGCACCGACATCGGCATCTCCTCAAGCGTCACTCTCGCTAACGCTGCCGAAGCGGACGCCTCCGCGCTTATCTTTTTTGAGCGCTGAGCATAGCACAAAGCTTTGGCGCACACCATCTCACTGACTGTATATTCAGCGCCAAGATCTTTACAGATGAGCCTGAAAACGCTATCCGTAACACCAGCCATCGGCGCGAGCATAAGACCGTTATTAAGTTTTACATCTCCTATGGTTACACTCATTTGATTTTCCTCATAAATATTTTTTATCGTTAAAGGTCACTTAGCTTCGATATGACTCGCTTTACTCCGTATGCACTCAGCTTTACCCTGTTTTTGTCGACCGATTTTTGTTGACACAATTTCCAATATATGGTAATATATCTCTGCAAGGATATTAAAACTAAGGAGAAGTCAAATGAAATCATTAATCGAAAAGCTGAAAGCTATCCCCAAGAAAACTCTCATACTTATCTGTCTGCTCGTCGTGCTATCAATAAGCACGCTGGTGATGTCCATTTTGGTTGCGCGACAAGTACAAGCGCAGCCTGAGACGAGCACACCGCAAAGCAACGATAGTGTTAACGTTTTCAACAGCACCGATATCCCAAAGGATAACAAAGAAGATGAGAAGAAAAAGGAGGAGGAAAAGGTACAGCTCGATCTCACCGACATATACGGTCTTGACTTTGTCAGCCGTGGCGACGGCACCTGCTATATTGCTGGAATAGGTACTTGTACGAGGACCGAGTTTGAGATTCCCACCGTAAGTCCTGACGGTGACAGAGTCACCAAGATCAACGACCTTGCGTTTGAAAATTGTAAGGACATAGTCAGCGTCTCTATCCCCTCCTCCGTTAAGACCATCGGAACGGGAGCGTTCAGAGGCTGTGAGAAGCTCGTCGCTATTAACGTAAGCAGTGACAACGACATTTACTGCTCCGTTGGCGGTGTACTGTTCTCAAAGGACAAGAGCGTTCTTATATGCTATCCTATGAACCGCCAAGGCTCAAGCTATCTTCTGAGCCCCAACGTTAAGGCGATAGGCTCGTTTGCCTTTGAGGGCGTTATAAATCTCAATAAGCTGCTCTATCAAGGAACTGTATCGAGCTTTAGCAAGATAGATATACTGACGGGTAACGATATACTCGACAGTATTGCCATCACCTGCAACTATTCCGGCTCTAAATAATCAAATAGCGGGACTGTCCAAGGTCGACGGTCCCGCTATATCTTTACATCTTCTTTTGAGTTCTGTTAACGAGTATATCCGCCGCGGTATCGAGATAATCGTTATTCATCATCTCTATCCAGCCCTTATCAATAAGCGCGGAAAGCTTGGGATCCATAGGAATACGTCCAAGAAGATCATAGCCGAACTTCTCAGCTATCTCCTCGATATGGCTGTCTCCAAATACCTTTATCTCCTTACCGCAATCGGGACACTTGACGTAGCTCATATTTTCAACAAGTCCGTAAACGGGGATATCCATCATCTTAGCCATATTCGCAGCCTTCTCAACTATCATTGAGACAAGCTCCTGAGGACTGCTTACGATGACTATTCCGTCTATCGGAATGGACTGAAATACGGTGAGCGGAACGTCACCCGTTCCGGGAGGACAGTCTATAAACATATAGTCTATATCGTTCCAGATGGTATCGGTCCAGAACTGCTTGACCGCGCCCGCTATAACGGGGCCTCGCCAAACGACAGGCTTTGTCTCGTCGTCAAGCATAAGGTTTACGGACATAATATCGATACCCGAAGTTGTTGTGGGGGGGATCATACCGTGCTCGTCTCCGTCAACACCCTTCTTAAGGCCGAATGCCTTGGGGATAGAAGGACCTGTGATATCGGCATCAAGGATAGCGACCTTATAACCGAGTCTCTGCATATTTACAGCAAGCATAGAGGTAACGAGCGATTTGCCCACGCCTCCCTTTCCGCTGACAACGGCAATTATATGCTTTACGCTGCTAAGAGCGTTGGGCTGCTCCATAAGCGAATTCTTTTCTTTTGATGAACAGCTCGACGAGCAGGTCGAGCAGTTGTGTGTGCACTCAGACATTTTTATCTCCTTTGGATATAACAAAAAATACTTAACATTACTATTATACACCAAAAGCCCACATATTTCAAGGGCTATTTAAATTTTTCTTTTTTAATAAATTTGATCCCGCCCGTGAGATATCTCACGGGCGGGGTTGTTTTTTATTGGTTTTTAGTTTTCATCGTCCTTCTTCTTGCGAAGGGTCACGGCAGCAATGCCGACGACAGCCGCAAGCGCTCCGAACGAGCCGATGACAGCCGATTCACAGCCGTTGCCT
Organism: Eubacteriales bacterium; assembly: GCA_045536665.1. Taxonomy (GTDB): domain Bacteria; phylum Bacillota; class Clostridia; order Oscillospirales; family CAG-272; genus HGM12713. The sequence continues at coordinate 744 of JAZSNX010000140.1, read as the reverse complement.
TCCTCTGTAAGACGAGCGATAGACTCGGTCTTTGTCGCTCCGCATTCAGCACAGGTGTAGGTCTTGATGCCCTCCGACGTGGTCGATGCGGGGGTGGTTATAGAGCCCTCGCCCCACGCGTGTCCGCCGTAGACAACGTCTCCACATTCACACGTCTTTGAGTGAAGCGCTTCGTCCTGCTTTGTCCAAGCTCCGTGCGCGTGCTCTGTAGTCGTGGGAATTACCTCGGTCTTGGTACAAGCGCAATCCGCACAGGTATAGGTCTTTGTACCCTCTGCCATATGTGTCGCGGGGGTGGTTACTGTTCCCTCGTTCCAAGTGTGGGGAGCATATACGATATCTCCGCATACGCAAGACTTGGAATGAAGATCTGTATTGTACTTGCTCCAATCGCCGTATGCGTGTCCGCCTGTTGCAGAAATGGTCTCGGTCTTTGTCTCTCCGCAATCGGTACAAGTAAAGGTCTTAATGCCGGACGCTGTATGTGTCGCGGGAGTCGTTATTACACCGTTATTCCATGCGTGAGGCGCGTACTCGACGTTTCCACACTCGCAGGTCTTGCTATGAAGCTCTGCGCTGAACTTCGTCCAAGCTCCGTGCGCATGCTCGGTTGTCTTTGCTATTACCTCTGTCTTAGTCTCACCGCAATCGGTACAGGTATAGGTCTTTACACCTGTTGTTGTGTGTGTCGCGGGGGTGGTTACCTCTCCGTTATTCCATGCGTGAGGCGCGTACTCGACGTTT
>JAZSNX010000090.1:0-2852 GCA_045536665.1 Eubacteriales bacterium | reverse complement strand
TAGGGTGGAGCACGTTATAGCCCTGCATCCTCTTCATTCTCGAAACTATATCCGTTGCGGTATAGCCCTCGGGGTGACCTGCGTGCAAGCCTACTCCCGACGGATACGGGAACATATCAAGAACGTAGTATTTGGGCTTTGAGAAATCCCAGACGTCTGTCTTGAACGTCTCGTTCTTTCTCCAATACTCCTGCCACTTGCTTTCAATTTCGGTATGATTGTACTTCATTTTTATGTCTTCCTTTAAATTATTGTCAATCTGTATAGAGCTTATCGAGATTGTAAAAGTCTCTCGCTTCTCTGCTGAATATATGAACTATCACGTTGCTGTAGTCGAGTATCATCCAGGAGTTATTATCCCTGCCCTCTATTCCGTAGGGCGTGAGTCCTCTCTGCTCTATCCTATATTCGACCTCACCCGCAAGCGCCTTTATCTGCGTTGACGAGTTACCCGTGCAAAGCACGAAATACTCGGCAATAACCGTCTTGTCCTCAACGTGGAGCACCTTTATGTCGTGTCCCTTTTTGGAGTCGAGCACGTCGGCAATAGCCTCGGCAAGCCCCTTGGCGTCAGCGTTATCAAGAGCGGGGAGCGCACTCTCCTGCTCTATTCCCATAATTTTATTTTCTTCCATTTTTCTTCCCTTTTTGTTTGATATTTATAATAAAAAAACAGTCACATTACATTCTAAACCAAAACGCGTGATTTGTCAAGTGCATTTTGCGTTTTAGCGTTTTGTCTTTATATCTACGCCGCTCTCGGATATATCCCCGATGGAATACAGCTCATAATCGGCGTATTGTCTGTATATGTTCTTAAAGCTCTCATATCTCCTATTCAGGAACACTCCGTCCGCGTCAAACTCCGCCGTTCTGCCGAAAAAGCGTTCGGTTATCGCCGACACCGCGGGGGCTGAGAGCACGTAATAGCTCGCTCCGCTCTCTGTCGCCGTCGCCTCTCCGCCCGGAAGCGTGAACATAGCGATGCGGCTCTTATCTATCCGCAGAGCATTGGTTGCCACCTCTACAAGGTCGGCGACCGTCATATCTGTCTCAATACCGTCTGCCGCGTTGCAGAGTCTAAGAAGTGTGGCGGGGGTGATATCCGACATCGCCTTCTCAAGCAATGCCGCGCAAAAAAGCTTTTGAGCGTCAAGTCTGCCGACGTCTCCCTCGGTATACGACGCTCTGTATCTGACAAAGCCCTCAGCCGCCTCTCCGTCAAGGTGCGTCATTCCCTTCTTGAAGTTGATATACAGCCCTTGCTCGGGGTCGCTGTACCGCATATCGAAAGGGATATCGACGTCAACTCCGCCAAGAGCGTCCACCATAGCGCAAAGCGAATCAAGACCCATACAAACGTAATGGTCGATACGTATCGCCATAGCCTTAGCGAGAAAGCTCGCCATATTCTCCGCTCCGCCAAGAGACGCATACGCTCCGTTGAGCTTTTTGTAGCTACGCTCGGTGTATGCCGCATACGTGTCTCTCGGTATCTGCATCACCGAGACCGACTGAGCGGTATAGTCAACGCTTGCGAGCATTATGACGTCGCAAAGCCCCGCCTCTCTATCAGTTCCGAGAAACAAAAATGTCTCTCTCCTATCCCCTTCCGTCTCCTTTGCGCTCTCCCGCGCGTGTTCGTCACCTCTGCCGCTAAACAGCGCCGAGATGCCAAAGCAGAGCGCGCCGACAAGTGAAAGGGCGCAAACGCGAAAAATTATGCTCTTTGTTTTGGTATCCATATCACAGCTCCTGCTAAGTTCCATATTTTTTTGAATATGTAGCAGTAGCTAAGTGAGTTAGCCGAGCCTTGCCGCTATCTCCTCTCGCGCAAGCTCGTTTCTTGCGGCTATAGTATCTCGGTTTATGGGCGATCCCTCGTCAATAAGAGCTCTCATCGTCATATCGTAAGACATAATGAGAGTTCTGCGCAGATGCGCCAATCGCTCGCTCTCGCTCATTTTCCGCGGCTCAGCCGTGAGAAAATATTCTCTGAGGCGCACGCAATCGTCAAAGGTCCTCGACATATCGATATAGTCGGCAAGGTATATTATCTTCTCCTCAAGTGTCATTCCCTCTCTGCCCGTGGTATGCCAGCGCACACAGCTTATTATCTCGCGGTCGGCAAGCTCGGGGTACTCGTCGGGAATAAGTGTCGCCGCCGTGCGGGCGTGGAGCGTTTTGGGAGCAAAATAAGCGTCTGCCTCAAGCTCTATATTCAACGTCTCGCAAAGCTGCAATTGAAGAGCTGTGGTATACTCCTTGGTGATATCGTGAAGCAGAGCGGCAGCTCTTAGCATCATCACTCTATCAGGTGCGTAAATGCCGCCGATATACGCCGCCATTTTCTCCACCTCTGCCGTATGCTTAAATCTCTTCTCTGACATAGTAGCGCTCACACGCTCACGGAGTGTGTCAAGCATCTGTTCGGTTATTTCCATAAAAACCTCTTATTTTTTTAAGTACAAGCCGTTCTCGCTAATAAAGCGCTCAACGGCAGGGGGGACGAGACAGGATATGTCCCTGCCCTCGCTAACAGCCCGTCTTACGTCGGTGGAGCTGAGCTCGATAGGCTCGGTGATTATCTTCCTGAACATAACTCCGTATTTTTCATAATACTCGCCTATCTTCGCGATTATTCTATTACCGATAAGCGGGTCGTTTTCCCTGCGGACGTAAACGGGATAGCACATCTTGAAGATATCCTCGGCGCGATACCACGTATCGAAGGTCAGCACCATATCCGTGCCGCAAAGCAAGAAAAGCCTTGTGTCGGGGCGCTCAAGCTCTTTAAGCGTATCATAGGTATAGCTCTTGCCGCCCCTTTTTATCTCGCAGTCGGAGATAAC
>JAZSNX010000202.1:0-2816 GCA_045536665.1 Eubacteriales bacterium | reverse complement strand
TGGCTCACAGAACGACATGGCTACGATCCGACTTGGCGCTCGCGGCGCTCAGAGTGTACGAGCCTAAAAGACTTGTATGCCTCTTTGGCTCGGTCGGCGGACGCACCAAGATGCGCCGCGCGGAGCTCGGACTTGTCGCCTCAAGAGACGCCGATTTCTGCATACTGACGGCGGACAACCCCGACAATGAGTCGCCGAACGCTATTATTGGCGAGATAGCGACATACTTTACGGCAGGCACGTGTCCGTACGTGGCGATACCCAATAGAGCGGAGGCGATAGAATATGCGCTTGAGAACGCGAGAGAGGGTGATATCATACTGCTTGCGGGAAAGGGACACGAGGCTTATCAGATAATCTGCGGTGTCAGAGAAAACTTCAGCGAGACGGATATCGTCGAGAAATATTGCAGAAAGCATAACGGAGTAGTGAAGAGATGACAAAATATCCATTAAAGCTTACATATACGGCAAAGACCGCTCTTTGGGCGGGCAAAAGGCTAAAGGAGGAATACGGCAAGCGGACCGAGCTCGAAAGGGTATCGGAGACATGGGAGCTTTCAGTTCGTGAGGACGAGATGGCAAGGGTCGTCGGCGGTGAGGCGGACGGTATGACGCTCGCTGAGTATTTTGAGACCTGTGGCTACGACTGTGTCAGCCCCGCCTTTCGTGAGGGTGACCGTTTCCCGTTGCTTGTGAAATTTATAGATGCCGAGGACTATCTCTCTGTTCAGGTGCATCCCGACGACGCGTATGCGGCGGCGGTCGAGAACGACAGCGGAAAGACGGAGATGTGGTATATAGTTGACGCCAAGGAGGGCTCTCAGCTCATCTACGGACTCAAGGACGGCGTTACGAGAGAGGATTTCGCGAAAGCCGTAGGAGAGGGAAGGATAGGCGACGTTATAAATTATTGCCCCGTAAAGGCCGGACAGACCTATTTTATCCCCGCGGGGCTTCTGCACGCGATAGGCTCGGGAATACTGATAGCGGAGATACAGCAGAACTCCGATCTTACCTACAGAGTTTACGATTTTGACCGTGTGGGCGCTGATGGAAAGCCCCGAGAGCTTCACGTAGATAAGGCGCTTGCGGTGACACGCCCGTACAGTGAGGACGAGATATCGTCTGTAAGATACGAAAAGGGCGTTGTCAAGTGTGAGGGCGAGCTGCTCGCAAACTCCAAATACTTCAAGGTAAGACGCCTTGAGCAGAGCGGAGCGACAAGACTTATGTCCACTCCCGACAGCTTTGTATCATTGCTTTGCACCGAGGGAGAGGGAGCGATCGTGACAAACGGCGTGAGCTACGCTATTTGCAAGGGTGACAGCTACTTTATTCCCGCGGGAATGGGAGAGTTTAGGCTTGAGGGCGACCTTACGGTAATAATTTCCGAGATTTAATAATAATTACAAAAGAGCAAGCGCGCAAGATTTTAGTCTTGCGCGCTTGCTCTTTTTGCTTTTTAAATTAGGAGCTGTAAAAGGGTAATTTCGTAAAAACGGGAGGCGAAACACCTCTCCTACAATATAATCTTTGTTCTATCTTCGCACGGGAGGATAATATCCTCCCGTGTTCAAATTAGGATTTATCGGTGAGATGGATTTAACAAGTCGTAGGGGCGATCCACGAATCGCCCGCCGTATGACACCATAATTATCCAAAGGGGCGATTCGTGAATCGCCCCTACAAAATTGTAATTTAAACACACCGATAAATCCAAATTTGTTTCGATAGTATGCAAATACGGGAAGCTTTCAAATGAAGGCTTCCCGTGTGATATTCATATCAGTTCTTTTTGGGTTTCTTTATCTTGTTGAGCTTCTTGTTCATCTTAAGCAGCTCTTCCTTGGTAAAGGAGATGTTCATCATTCCCATCATACTCGTAAGACGGAGAACGGTAAATCCGCCCATCATCTGCATAAGACCGCCGTCCGCGGAGCTAAGGTCAACGTCAAAGCCGCCAGACTTCTTCTCGCCGTCCTTCTTGTTCGCGTCCATCTTCTTTTTTATCTTAAGGCCAACGCCGATAAACCACATCTTTCCTCTCTTGGATTCCATAATGTCGCTTATCTTGTCGTTGAGAGAGAAGCGTCCCTCGGGAGCGTCAATGTCAAACCAGTTGAGCACAGCGCCCTTCTCAACAAGAACGTAGTCCATATTCATTTCGTCTACCTTGCGTATCTTGCTCTCGTCGGTAAAGTCACCTGCCTTCGCGACGATGGCGCTCTCACCTACGTTCGGAACGTCAAAGTAGAAGAAGTGGTCGGGAGCGCTCTTTTTGCCAAGGCTCTCGCCGTTGACGAAAAGCTCGACCTCGTCAAGGTTGGAGTAAACGGTGATCTTTGTTACGTCCTCTACTCTGTCAACGTATCTCTTGCCGCAAATGTGCACGAAGGGGGCGTCCTCGGGGGAGCGCAACCAAGCCTTGTAAGCATAGAAGGAGTCCTTCTTGTACTTACGGTCCATAGTCACAAGACCCTTGTGGTTTTGTCCGTTCTCGCCGCCCTCCGCTCTCGCGTCCGCGCCGAAGTCGAACATATTCCATACGTGTGTCGCCCACATATACTTACGCGTAAAGAGCTGCTTGATGAGCTCCTCGTGGTAGTATGCCTGATATTCCTCGGTGTAGTCGCCCTGCATGGGGTTGGAGGTGTGCCAGTTGAGCGCCTCGCAGCCGTACTCGGAGCAGCCTATCGGGATTGTGGGGTGAGTTTCGTGGAACTTATCGAACCAAGGTCCGTTCATAGACGTGTCTCCGCCGTACCAGCCGAAGTAGTGGTTGTAGGAGACAACGTCGGGGATAAGCAGATAGGG
>JAZSNX010000017.1:0-3500 GCA_045536665.1 Eubacteriales bacterium | reverse complement strand
ATAAGCGCTTGCTCATTGGGAGCGGTATATACGCCGTCGGGATAAAAGCCCTGATCGAGAACGAGTCTCTGGAACACAGACTTGCCGTTGAGCAGGAATTTCATTCCGTCAAACGCAAGGCTTCTCATTCCAAAGTAGCTCTGCACCTCGTCCTCACCGTAGGTAAGCTCGAGATCGTAGAGTCTTCCCTCGCCTACCTCCCAAAGATGGAGCTCGGAGAGAGCGATACTGCCGCTGACATGTCCGCCAACGCTTGCGAACTCTGTCTCGCCCACTACCTTACCCTCGTACTTAGCAACCGCCTTGAGCGTTGCCTTGCCGATAAGCTCCGCGGTGAAAGCAAGAGTGGAATTCTCTATATTGGGGTATACTCTGAAGCTCTTTATTCTAATAGCGGGAACGTACTCAAGCCAAACAGTCTGCCAAATACCCGTTACGCGTGTGTAGTAGCATCTCCAAGAATCGTACTTTCTCGACTGCTTGCCGTGACCGAACAAAGGATTTCTCGTATCGTCCTCGGCGCATACGCAAAGAGAGCCCTTACCGTCCACAAGATAGTCGGTGATATCCACCTCAAAGCCGACGTAGCCGCCGACATGCTGGCATACCTCGACTCCATTTATGTAAACGGTAGCGATATGGTCGACAGCGCCAAAGTGAAGCACTACTCTGCTTCCCTTCTTATCCTCGGGGATCTCGATGTCTCTGCGATACCATACACACTCAAGGAAGTCTCTATCCGCTACTCCCGAGAGCTTGCTCTCAGGGCAGAAGGGCACGTTTATCTTTCCGTCAAGGCAAGGCTTCTTGAAAAGCTCTCTTTCCTTGCCGCTAACGCTCTTATCGATTTCAAACTCCCACTCGCCGTTGAGGTTTGTCCAATTCTTTCTCTCAAACTGGGGATTGGGATACTCAAGTCTCATTGTCTCCATAATACACCTCATTTGTTTTTTTGATAGTTTGATTATACCGCATATAACTTTATTTGTCAATAGAAAATACCGCAAAATGCGGTATTTTCCTTAGATTTTTATTCAAATGATTATTTGCAGATAACCTTGAACGCCTCGCGGAACTTCGCCTTTTCCTCATCGGTCGTTCCGTCCATAGCGGAGCTGTTCTCGATCTTAGCGGTGAACGCCGCAAGTCCTTCAGCCTCTATCGGGATTCCCGCTTCTCCAAGAGTTACGGGCATTCCAAGAGCCTTCATCTGCTTCTCAAATACCTTTGCCGCCTCAGGCTCGCCGTTGTAGATGAGCTGAGGGATAAGGCCGATACCGACAAGCTCGCCGTGAAGCTTATCGTGTGCTTCCTTGGGATATACGAATCTCGTTGTCTCGTAAACCTTATGAGCGATAGCGCACTGGTTAGAGCCACGCGCGAGAGCGCTGATAAGTCCCGTTACGGCGATGAGTATGTAAACGGTATCGTAAACAGCCTTTGTATTTCTGCCGTTTGCCGTGTCGTCAACAACTGTGGGAAGGTCCTCAAGCAGCTTCTTGTAGATAAAGTCACTGAGAACGTAAGAGGTGCGCAGACCGATATCTACGTCCTCGTCTGCCATGCAGAGAAGTCTCTGGTTGGTCTCGATGAGCTTTGCCAAGGAGTCGTAGATTCCCGAAACGAGAAGTCTTACGGGCTGGCAGCAAAGTATCTCCATATCAACGAGGACCGCGTTTACTTCCTTTACGTGATGGCGAGAGCCTATCGTCTGTCCCTCATAGTTATACATTACCGAAAGGGGCGTGTAAGGAGCGCAGGTAGCGCTGGACGTGGGAACTATAATAATGGGATAGTCAACAAGAGCAGCCATAAGCTTGGATACGTCACAAACGTTTCCGCCGCCGACAGCGACTACGCAGTCACAGGACTTGAACTCCTCTGTCTGGGTGAGCTTCTCACCAAGGTCGGGGTTACAGAACTCTGTGTACTCGTAGTATACAGCGTCCATTCCCTTTTCAGCAAGGCTCTTTCTTATCTTTTCGCCAGCAACAGCGATAGCGTTCTTACCGTGAACGATATAGGGCTTCTTGCAGCCAATGAGAGCGATCTCGTCAGCAAGTCTCGCTGCCGCGCCGTCCTCCTGTATGTATCTTCCGACACCAAGACGGAAGGATGATTCAACTACTTTCGATTTTGTTGCCATTGTTATTCGTCCTTTCTATGATCAGTCAACTATGCCTGCCGCCGTTGTGTGAGCGAGAGCGAGCTTTGTTATCTCGTCGTACTTGCCCTCGGCGATGAGCTGCTTGTTTACGATGCTCGTTGCAACGCCAACGCCTGCCGCGCCTGCGTCAAGGTAGGTCTTGATGGTGTCAGCGTTAACTCCGCCAACCGCAAGGAACTTGATGTGAGAAAGCGGTACTACAAGGCATTTGAGGTAAGATACCTTCATCTCGGAGTTCGGGAAGAGCTTTACGAAGTCAGCGCCCGCGCGGTGCGCGTTAGCCGCCTCGGTAGGTGTGAATATACCGGGCATAGATACCATTCCGAGCTCAACTGTTCTCTTTATAACAGGCTCGTACGCGTCGGGGGAGATTATGTACTTAGCGCCTGCCTTGTGAGCGAGCTCGACCTGCTCAACGGACATTACCGTTCCAGCGCCAACAAGGACACGTCCCTCAAAGGTCTCTGTGAGGATACGGATGTTCTCCGCTGTCTGCTCGTCGGATATCTTCTTGCTCTGGTCAAAGGTGACCTCAACGAGTCTGATACCGCCCTTGTACATAGCCTCGACGGTATTGATGAGCTGCTCGGTGGTCATTCCTCTCATAATTACGATGATCTTGGATTTTTCAACTTGAGCGATTATTTGTTCGCGTGTCATTCTCTATTTCCGTCCTTTCACGAAATATTTTATAGACTATATTTATTGTATCATACATTATAGGTCACTTCAATCCAAAAATAAATCACTTTTCAAGCAAAAAACTAATATTTTCGCTCATTCTTTTGCTTTTTGGTATCTTGAGGCTTAAAATACTGATACAGTCGGCAGGGTATCATCCCGTTATAAAGCTTTCTTATCTTATCGGCGCGTCTGCCGTAAAGGCGCTCAAAATTCTCGGCTGACGTCAGCACGTATATCTGCCACGGCGAAAGGCTCTCGAAAGCTCTGCCCATTTCCCTATACAGCTCCTCCGCTTCCCTAAGCGTCATAAGGCGCTCTCCGTAGGGTGGATTGCAGGCGACAGTTCCCCGCCTGTCCTCTTTTTTGATACGGCGCGCGTCCGCCTTGAATATCCTGATATGTCCGCTCACTCCCGCTCTCTCGGCATTTCCCTTTGCCTTTTCGAGCACCTCGCCGTCTATATCCGACGCGTAAGCTTCAAAGCAGCTATCGGTAATTATCTCCGCCCTTGCTCTTTCCCTTTCGTTCCGCCAAAGTGACGGCGCGAACGCGGGAAAGTCCTCCGCGGCAAAGCTACGAAGAAGACCCGGAGCGGTGTTGGTCGCTATCATCGTCGCCTCTATGGCAATAGTACCCGAGCCGCAGAAGG
>JAZSNX010000024.1:0-2946 GCA_045536665.1 Eubacteriales bacterium | reverse complement strand
ATTACCCGTTTCCACAACGGCGCAAGCTACGAGCAGACGAAGCAGTATCTTTCCGAGCTTGATATAGTTTATTCACGAACTCTTGCAGGTGACAACAATTCCTTCAGGCTTCCTGAGGATTGGCACCGCTGGATGCCTACCGCTCATCATCAGAATCCTAATCTCTTTCTGTGGCTTGACGAGTTCTGTTCAATTAAAACGGATGAGCTTTATATAACCCAGCGCTTCCCGAGACTCTTTTATCTTTGGGGACACAGCTATGAGTTTGAGGATGCCGACAACTGGGACGTTATCGAAAAATTTGCCGAGTACGTAGGCGGCAAGGACGATATCTGGTATGCTACAAATATTGAGATATTCGAGTATATTGAGGCCTTTGACCGTCTCGTTTGGTCGGCTGATATGCGCATAGTCAAAAACCCCTCGGCTATTCCCGTTTGGGTAAAGGCGGGAATACACGGCGAAGGCGATAAGGTCATCAAGATAGAAGCGGGCGAGACCGTCAGACTCTGAGGAGAACACTATGAACAAAAGATTTATGCGTTTTCCGAGAGGTCTCGCGAAGGCGATAACGCTGAGCTACGACGACGGAAACGAGCAGGACGTTCAGCTCGTGGAAACGCTTGACAGATATGGACTAAAATGCACATTCAATCTTAACACGGGGCTTATGCCCGAGGTCAGGCCCGTATGGCGTGAGGGTAAGCTCAACCGCCGTCTGACTCCCACCGCCGTCAAGGAGCTTTACGGAAACAGCGCACACGAAATAGCGCTCCACTCCTCGACACACGTATGGCTTGAGGCTATTCCCTCGGCATACGCTATGAAGGAGATACTTGACAATAAGCAGGCTCTTGAAACGCTTTTTGAGCGTCCTGTAAGAGGTCTTGCGTATCCGTTCGGAACGTACAGCGATGAGGTGGTCGATATACTCAAAAGCTGCGGTGTGGTCTACGCGAGAACTGTCAAGGACACAAAGACCTTTGAGCTTCCCTGCGACTGGCTTCGTTGGCATCCCACCTGCCGTCACCTTTCCCCCGACCTTATGACGCTTGCCGAGAATTTCGTTAATATGAAGCCTGAACGTCGAGTAAAGCTTTTCTACCTTTGGGGACACGGCTTTGAGTTTGAGAGAGACAACAATTGGGAGCTTATCGAAAAATTCGGCGAGCTCGTTGGTCACAGAGACGATATATGGTATGCCACCAACATCGAGATATACGATTACGTTAAGGCGTTCGAGTCTCTTATCTGGACGACCGACCTCTCTATCGTGCACAATCCCACCGCTACCGACGTATGGGTACTCGCAGGTCGGCACGGCAAAGGAGAAAAAACCGTTATGATCCCCGCAGGACAAACCGTAAAAATATAAATACGACAAAGGGTATTTCTTGAAGAAATACCCTTTATGTTTTAAAATAAATCAGTAGTTTTAGGTGTTTTAGAATATGCCAACGAACGGACTGTCGAGGACTGTACAGTCCGTCTCGTTATACCAATCTATCTATTCTATAAATCCTAATTTTATCCTCATTTGCATACAAAAAAGGACGTGAATATATTCACGTCCTTTTAATCATCTATATCCGTAAGCTTTGATACTGTAGTACCTAATACTTCTGCTATTTTGAAAAGGGTTTTGAGTGATGGACAGAAATAACATCCCGTTCCTTCAAGCTGAGAGATGTATCCCGACGATAGATCACACGCCTCGGCAAGCTCTTCCTGTGTCATTCCTTGAAGCTTTCTGTAATACGCTATCTTCAACCCAATCTTTATTAAATTCATTTTATATTGACTTTCAAGCATATTATATCTCCTAAGCTTTACTTAAATTTATTATACACTATTTACATCAAAAAGTTTATATGATAAAATATAGTAAAACTTATGTGTGATATAATAAATAATAGTTTTTAAATAAAAAGGAGAAAAGAATGAAAGTATTGATAGCGGGGTCAAGAAGCATAAACAATTTTGATTTTTCCAACCTTATACCAAAACAGACAACTCTTATCATCAGCGGTGGCGCAAAAGGAATAGATACTATAGCCGAGGAATTTGCCGATACCAACGGTATAGATAAATTGATAATGCGTCCTGAATACAACAAATACGGAAAAGCAGCTCCTATCAGGCGAAATGAAGAAATGGTAGAGCTTGCCGATTTGATTTTGGTGATCTGGGATGGGGTATCAAGAGGAACAAAGTACACAATAGAATATGCCAAGAAAAAGGGCAAAACAATTATAGTAAGGATAGTATAAAAAAGAGGTTGAGAATTCTCAACCTCTTTCGTTTCAATATTCAGGTGTTATATGCTCGGTATAAAGTGTACCGAGTGCTTCCTCAACAAGCTCCGCAAACGGCAGCTTATTTTCCTCAACAAGCACCTTTTCAAGCTCGGGCTTGGTCTTAGGGTGCTTGGGAGTGAACACCGTACAGCAGTCCTCATAAGGCTGGATAGACGTCTCAAACGCCCCCATCTTACGAGATATCTGTACTATCTCCTCCTTATCCATTCCTATACAGGGGCGGAAAACAGGCATATTCACGCACGCGTCGGTAACGCCGAGCGCCTGCATGGTCTGCGATGCCACCTGACCGAGGCTCTCGCCCGTGATAAGCGCCGTACAGCCCTTATCCCTTGCTACCCTCTCTGCTATCGTCATCATATATCTGCGAAGCAGAAGCGTAAAGTAATCCTCATTACATGCCTTGACAAGCTCCTCTTGGATATGCGTCAGCGAAACTATATGAACGTATACGTCGCCCGCGTACTCGGAGAGTATGCTCGCAAGCTCGAGCACCTTTTCTCTTGCTCTTTCGCTCGTGTACGGAAACGACTCAAAATGGACCGCGTCGATACGAACGCCTCTCTTAGCCATCATATAGCCCGCGACGGGAGAATCTATTCCGCCCGACAGAAGAAGCAGTCCCCGT
>JAZSNX010000151.1:0-4949 GCA_045536665.1 Eubacteriales bacterium | reverse complement strand
CCAAGGAGTTGATCATTTGGTTTGTCTTCCTAAGACCGCTTGGCCTCCGACTTCACGTCCTCTCGGGGTCTCGCTATGGTGGCGATAGCCGCTCCGAGCGTCTCACGCAAGGGCGCGTCACCCGACGCGGGGCGGTAGCCTCTCTTATGGAGCGCTATGCCCGACGTGTCTATCATAAGCGTCGCGACGTCCTTGAAAATAAAGAACTCTATTTGATATTTGACTCCCTCTTCGGGAAATATTCTCATTCCGTAAAGTGAGGACAGCCTGTCCACAACTGCCTTTTTGACTATGCTCTGGCAATCGGGGACAGAGTAGAGGCGGGAGCGTATCGCGTGACCCTTTACGGGGAAAGCGTCGTTCTTACCGATAAATCTCTCCCAAGGCAAGGCTTTAGTTCCCTCGAAGAGGTCGTCAAAGCTATACACGGGAAAGCTGCCGAGCCAGACAAACACACGCTCCGCGCAACGCAGACGCAAATTTGCGGCAACGAGCGTCGTTTCGTCGCCGTCAAAGGTGACACGCCCGTCGATAGTCTCAACTCTTTTTCCGCCTATCTTATCTATTTCCTCGCCAAGCAAAGCCTCAAGACCAAAGAGGCAGGTGGCGACCATTCTCAGTTTCATATATGTTCTCCGTTTCTTTGATACGGTCATCCGTATACACTCCTTTAATTATACAATGCCATTGAAAAAATGTCAAGAGTTCCCGCATATGCGTGAATTTCAAATTAGGATCTGTCGGTGTGTTTAATTTGTGATTTCGTAGGGGCGATTCACGAATCGCCCGCGGGTCATTCGTGAATGACCCCTACATACAATGGTATAGCGAACATTGTGTGATAAAATGTGTGTTGCGCGAACATCACGCGGGAGCACCAAGGCGCTCCCCTACCGCTTCCAATATTGGTATGTTGGTAGGGGTCGACCGATGTTTTCGAAGAAAACCCGATACGCAGTTGTCCTCGACAGTCCGTTCTATGTCATAAACTAACTATTCGATAAATCCTAATTTAACGCTTGTCTCTGTGTCAGCGTTTCCTTTTGCCTGCTTTTGATTCCTTTAAATATTCTTTAAACGTATGACATATTTTTAGTTTTCTTTTGCCTACTTTTCTTTTCTTCAAAAGAAAAGTAGGTCTCTTCCGTGTACGTTATTATTCCATAAAGCTCCTGACTGCTCCGATTGCCACGAGCTCGTCGCTCTCCGCTCCTATCTCTCGCATAACGACTGTTTTATCCCGTATCTCGCTCGGCGAGAGCTTGCCTGTGAGCGCTGAGCACCACGCATAGCCGCCCCTCGAATATAGCGGCGGTATGGCGCATCTCGTCTCCATCTCTCTTCCGCTATCATTTGACATAAGTGAGAGTGTATACACTCCCCCCTCGCTCAAGCCCTTGACCGCAACGCATATGAGCATTCCGAGCGGTGTATAATAAAAGCTCGCGCTTCCGCTCGTCTCGCTCTCTCCTTCTCTCCCAACGATATCCGCCTTGGCAAACGGACGGCGACCTCGTCCGAGCGTACCTACCCCGTAAAGTATGCACTCTCTTGCCAGATCGTTTTCAATAACTGTTGTTTCTCTCAATTCTGCCGTATTCACTTCATACCTTCCTTTACCGTGTTTTTAGTAAGCATTAAAAGTATATTCGCAAAATGGGTCGGGGTTTACTTATTTTTACTTGACATCGGATAAAAAATTTGTTATAATGATTTATGTATATTTCAATACAGTTAAAGAGATCGGAGATGATGGTGTGAGAGAGTATATGACGGGCGTTGTCGGTAACCGTGGGCTTCGTGAAAAGCTCTGCCTCGACGTTCTTGCGGATAAGCTTTCGCATGCCACTATCATTGAAGGCCCTTATGGCACGGGTAAGCACACGATAGCGAAAAACGTAGCCGCCGCGCTTGCCTGCGGCGCAAGGACGAATACCGCGCTTCCCTTTCCTTGCGGACGCTGCGCGGGCTGTAAAAAGGTATTTGAGGGTAAATCCCCCGACTTTATCACTGTCGGACGCGCTCACGATAAGGCAACTATCGGAGTCGACGTCATAAGAGGCTTAAAAAAGGACGTGTATACCGTACCTAATGATCTCGATCTCAAGATATACGTTATCGAGGACGCTGATAAAATGACAGAGGAAGCGCAGAACGCCCTGCTTCTCACGCTCGAAGAGCCTCCGTCGTTCGTAAGGTTTTTGTTGCTTTGCGAGAGCTCGGAGCTGCTGCTTGAGACCATCAGAAGCCGCGCGCCCGTGCTTCGCACCGAGCCTATCGCGAACGAGGATATCGACGCATACATTTGCGGAGTCGACAGGCGAGCGCAACAGATGAAGCTGTCCTCTCCAAGAGAGTATGCCGAGCTTATAATGGCAGCAAAGAACGGCATAGGAAGCGCGCTTGAGTATCTTGAACCGTCCGTTTTCTCCCCCGTTTTGCAAAGGAGAACGCTCGTCAAGGATTTTCTGAATGCCGCATCGTCAAAACAAACGAAAGAGCTTATGGTCATGCTCTCAAGATTTTCCACCAAGAGAGACACGCTGACAGAGCAGCTGACAACACTCTCCGAGGCTGTGAACGACCTTGTTCTCATAAAGAAGAGCGACGGCGCGCCGCTTAGCTTTTTTGAGGATAGGAATACAGCGATAGAGATCAGCGACGGGTGCTCGATAAGCTTTCTCTACAACCTGCTTTGTGCCGTGCTCACAGCACTTGAAGGCACGTCAAAAAACGCAAATGTCCGCCTCACGCTAATAAAGCTTTTATGTGACGCGGAGCTCATATAGAAAGGAAATATCATGGAAGAACAAAAGAAGCCCGAGGCAGGTGCGAGCGGCAAGCATCACGGTCGCCGTCACCATCGCCGTCACGGATATTTTATACAGCCCCCAAAGGACGAAGGCGCACAGTCCGCCGCGCCCGCCTCTGCCGCAAAGCCCGTAGAGAGCAAGCCGACAGAGAGCAAGCCGACGCCCAAGAACGAGGGCAATGCTCCCACAGGGGATAAGAACAAGCACAAGAGAAACAGACATCACAACAGAAACAAAAAGCCGCAAAAGCCCGAAGCGCAGGAGCATACCGCCGAGGCAGCGGTATATGCCGAAAAGGCGGAAAAAGAGAGAGCGGCAAAAGCTCATCAGCAAAACAAAAAGAGACCGCCGCAGAACGACAAGCCTAAGAGCGTGCCCTTCACTCCCCCCGCAACGCCAAAGCCCGCGCCTCCCACTCACGCAGGAGACGATTACGAGGAATACAAGCTTTACGTTGAGGAGTCTGAGGACGGCATATCTACGGCTGACACGGACAGCGCAGAGGTCGAAAGAACTGAGGTCGTCGGAGTGCGCTTCAAGAGCACGGGCAAGATATATTATTTTGCCCCCGACGGCAAAAAGTATCAAAAGGGCACGAAGGCTATCGTTGATACCGCAAGAGGTCAGGAATTCGGCGAGATAGCGTCCCCTAACAGCTTTGTCAGAAGCTCGGATATCGTCCCCCCCTTGCGTAATGTCATAAGAAGCGCGACTCCAGAGGACGTTGAGCATCACAAGGCAAACAAGCAAAAGGAAGAGGAAGCCTTTAAGATATGTAATGAAAAGATAGCGGCACACGAGCTTGATATGAAGCTCATTGAGGCGCAGTACACCTTTGACAACACAAAGCTGCTGTTTTACTTCACCTCTGCCGACCGAGTTGACTTTAGAAATCTCGTTAAAGACCTTGCGTCTGTTTTCCGTACCCGTATTGAGCTTCGTCAGATAGGTATACGAGACGAGGCAAAGCTTATGGGCGGACTCGGAATGTGCGGCAGACCGCTTTGCTGTACACTCTTCCTATCCGACTTCGATCAGGTCTCCATCAAGATGGCTAAGGAGCAGAATCTGTCTCTCAACTCGGCGAAGATATCGGGAATATGCGGCAGACTTATGTGTTGTCTGCGTTACGAGCACGAGGCGTATGAGTACGAGATAAAGCGCACGCCGCCTGTCGGCTCGCTCGTGCGCACCGAGAACGGCGACGGACACGTCACCGAGATCAATCCGCTTCGCAAAACGGTAAAGGTCAGCCTGCTTGGCTCTCCCGATGTACCCCCTAAGGTATATGACCGTGACGAGGTCACAATGCTCCGCAAGAAAAAGCAAAACGGAGACAACAATGAAAACAAATAACAAAAAGGAGCTTTCCTCTCGGAAAGCTCTTTTTTAACGCGCGTTTTTTAATTGGGATTTGTAGGTGTGTTTGATTTATGATTTCGTAGGGGCGATTCACGAATCGTCCGCCGTGGGAGATCTTTCGGCTGCGCTTACGCTCCGCTCAGGATGACACGTTTGAGGTCGTGCGGCGCAAACATCACGGCAAGCCGACGTTGGCTTGCCGTGATGTTTTGATAGTTATTATTTCTCGGGGTCAAGATATTTCCAATAGGACGCGAGGTAGTTTATACCCGACCAAACGGTCATAACAAGGGAGAATATCATCGTTATCCACGTAAGCGGAAAAACCTCAACTGTCCAGCCCGCTCCGTAGCCACCGATAGCCTCGACAATGCTCTTGGCGATAGCCTGAACGACAGGCTCAAGAAATACTGTTGAAATAGCGACCACCTGTGATACCGTCTTTATCTTGCCAAGGCTGTTTGCCGCTACCACTATTCCCTCTCCAGTTGACACAACAAGTCTCATGGACGTTACCGCAAGCTCACGGAATACAACGACGATAATGGTTACGAGCATCAGCATCTTGAGGTTTTCAAACTTATAAAGTATGACAAAAAGCGCGCCGATGACCATAAATTTATCCGCGACAGGGTCAAGGAACTTTCCAAAATCGGTGATAAGGTTATTCTTTCTCGCTATCTTACCGTCAAGCATTTTTCTGCCTGGAGGAAGGCGTCACCCTGGACTACTGCGTCAACGAGAGCGACGAGAGCATGTACCACGTCAAGCGCC
>JAZSNX010000197.1:0-6513 GCA_045536665.1 Eubacteriales bacterium | reverse complement strand
TATGAGTCATATTGAGGGCGTGCTTTGGGATCTGTCATTAATGCCCACCGTATACACCGACATTATGCGTGATATCGTTCATGTAATGATGCCTGACGGTAACTACATCGAATTTAATCATTGCTTGTACTATGCCGTGCGCAAACAAATCAACCATATGCTGAAGCATGAACATAATACTTCGGTAGAAAAGATATGTGGATTGCTGGCAGAAATGAAGTCCTATGCAAAAGCGTACGATGATATCGTTTTCTCAAAACCCGGAGTTTACAGATATACTGCGCCTTGGTTCGATCATATTGAAGAAGACACGTACGATTGGCTTGGAAATGAGGGTGAGCAGATGACGCAGGATTTCTATAAATATCTTGAAGAAGCACAGTTTGATAGTCTGCGTAATTCTGAGTTCTTTATTCCGCTGAAAAAATGAATACATAGGACTCGTTACAAGCATGGCGTTGCGCCCCGGAAGATAGCGGTCAAGTGCAACTCCCATCTTCGCCAAGGGGTTACGCTGCCCTCGCTAAAAAACGCGCATTTAAATTGAACTCATATCACGACAAAACAGCACAGCCAATTGGCTGTGCTGCTTTGTTTCAAGTTTATTATTTATGCGGGAAGGTTATCAAGTATCGTGCCTGCTTCGATATCGAAGTATTTTACTGTGGTATCAGCATAGTTCTCTATCTTAACGTACTTTCTTGCGCCTGACTCTACAACAGTATAGAAGGTGTCAGGCATATCGCCGTAGCCGTCTCTTGTCGCAGTATCAATTCCTGTTGCCTTGTCCGTATCAAACATAGAAAGGAACTTGCCCTCAAGTGCCGCCTTATAGGTACTTGACGGGAAGCCGGCAAGGTAGATGTCGGGACAGTAGAACAGTATCAGCTCAGCCGCGATAGAAGCGTCGATATCAATGATACCGTTTCTTTCAAACATATCAGTCTTGTCGGAATTAAGTCCCGTAGGATATCCGGGATGTCCCTTATAGTAGATAACGTACTCGTCGCCGTAAAGCTCCTGAAGAAGCTTCATATAAGCCTCAAGATTGGTCTCGCCCGAATCACTCGTTCCTATAATAACAAGCGACTTCTTGCCTGCTTCCTCGGACGCGCCGAACATCTCGCCGTCAAAGTGGAACAGCTCCTTAAGAGCCGCCTGATCCTCCTCGGAGAGGTTGGAGAGCAGATCATTTATACCAAAGTACTGAACGTTCTTGTTAGCATTATCGGCAAGCAGATCCTTCATATACTGGCTGGGCGTGTTCTTTGTGAAGTTATCTCTTGAGCACCACCACTGAATGTTATCGGACTCAAACGCCATTGTGATAGCGTATCTCCAAAGCACACCGCAAAGGATGTTACCGCCGGAGTTGGGAATGTTTTCAAGATAGTCGGTCTTGCCTTCTGCGGCATTGCTCTTGATATCAGCCCAAGCCTGCTTCATCTGGGTGTAGGTCGCCTCAGCCGTCTCACCGTTCTCGTAAAGAGACATAAACGCGGTCACACTCGCCGTACCGTCGGAGATCATAGTAGCGTCAAAGAGCTCGTCCTCGATGCCCTGAGCGGTAAAGAATTTTACTATAAGCTCGGGATAGTTATCAACGCAGTAGAAATGGAACTTAGACTCGGGATTTACCTCGTGAAGCTCCTTGATATATGCCGCCATAACGTTGTTCATAGCACCGAAGTCTCCGCTTACAGACGCTTCATACGTCGTGTTGGGAAGTGTGTAAACGTTATTGGGAAGCTTGCTCCAGTCGTACGCCGCTACTCTTTCAAGAGAAACGAAGGTAGGCGCGTTGTTGATAAACTGAATGTTCTTTCCGCCTGCGTTCGCGGTCTTGAAGTTGTCACGGCTCTCACCGTCCATGGAGAACAGCTCAAGCGTGAAATAAACCACGGGGAATGTTCCGTTAAGGCTTGCGAAGTTGTATTCGTCTGCCCATACGGACGCTGTTGTTTTGCCAATAACGGTAGCCGTACCGTCCTTGATTCCAACAAGCTCAAGTCTGATCTTACCGTAAGTCGTGTCAACGTATGCCGTTTTCTTAGCGGCGTCGACAACTGTTGAGCAGATGAGATTGTTATTGGTATCGTTGTGGTAAACGCGGACCTCAAAGCTCTGATAAGCATCGGTCGCCTCTTGGGGGATATCATAGGTAACGATTATCTGACCTTCATCGGAAGCTCTCTGGTCAAGAGCTGTGATATCTCCGACTATCGGGTCTGGTTCGGGTATGGGATCACTTATCGGGGGTTCATCGGGAGTATCCGCGCACGAAGCTAGAACTCCTGCACACATTGCCAAGCAGCAAAGA
This sequence comes from Eubacteriales bacterium, assembly GCA_045536665.1. Lineage (GTDB taxonomy): Bacteria > Bacillota > Clostridia > Oscillospirales > CAG-272 > HGM12713. Next base: position 4,193 of record JAZSNX010000197.1, on the reverse strand, counting down.
ATAGAGAAGATGCGCAAAAGATGTCTTTTCATTTTTTTATTCCTTTCCGAATTATGATAGGTAAAGTATACACCTATATACGACAAATGTCAATACTTTTCTACATATACACAGTTTTTTGCGCAAAAGAACACCTTTCACCCGCTTTTGGGCAAATATTTTGAAAAATCCTTGACAATTTTTTCTTTGTATGATATAATACTTAATTGATGATAAAAGCAAAAGCTTTGACGAAGAGAGTAACCTATGAATGCGATTTCAGAGAGTCGGGAAAAGGTGTGAGCCCGATATGAGCACTTGGGTGAAGATCACTTCCGAGCTGCGTGGACGAAAGCCTTTTCGGTGTGTAATCCCCGTCGGTACCGAGCCGTTACATTCGGAGCGTATGCAGTACGTTTTAATGGGTGGTTTGCGAGCTTCTCGTCCTATTAGCGGGCGAGGACTTTTTTATTTCAAATTTAAACTCTAAAAGGAGAAAAAATAATGCTTTACAACAAGGTATCAACAAATCTGAGCTTCGTTGAGCGCGAAAAGAACACAGCTACCTTCTGGCGTGAGAACGACGTTATCAGAAAAAATCTCGACAAGGAGGGCGAGACCTATACGTTCTACGACGGTCCTCCCACCGCAAACGGCAAGCCTCATATCGGTCACCTGCTCACCCGTGCGATAAAGGATATGATCCCTCGCTATCAGGTAATGAAGGGCAAGTGCGTAACACGTAAGGCAGGCTGGGATACTCACGGTCTTCCTGTTGAGCTTGAGGTTGAGAAGCTTCTCGGCCTTGACGGCAAGGAGCAGATCGAGCAATACGGTCTTGAGCCGTTTATCGGTAAGTGTAAGGAGAGCGTTTGGAAATACAAGGGTATGTGGGAGGACTTCTCCGAGACCGTCGCTTTCTGGGCGGATATGAATGACCCTTACGTTACCTACGACAACAACTTCATCGAGTCCGAGTGGTGGGCTCTCAAGGAGATATACAACAAGGGCTTGCTTTACAAGGGCTTTAAGATAGTTCCCTACTGTCCCCGTTGCGGCACTCCCCTCTCCAGCCACGAGGTTGCTCAGGGCTATAAGGACGTCAAGGAAAAGTCCGCTATCGCAAAGTTCCGTATAAAGGACAAGACCGACGAGTATATCCTCGCTTGGACGACCACTCCCTGGACACTTCCCTCTAACGTAGCTCTTTGCGTAAACCCCGTCGAGACCTACGTTAAGATCGCTGTTGGTGAGGAGAAGTACATTCTCGCAGAGGCGCTCATTCCCTCTGTTATCTCCGATGAATACACAGTTCTCGAAACGTACGTCGGTAAGGACCTCGAGGGAATGGAATACGAGCCCCTCTTTGATTTCGCAAAGCCTCAGAAGAAGGCTTACTATATCGTTTGCGACGGCTACGTAACGCTTACAGACGGTACGGGTATAGTTCACATAGCTCCCGCGTTCGGTGAGGACGACTCCCGCGTTGGACGTGAGTACGACCTTCCCTTCGTTCAGCTGGTCGACTCTCACGGCTGTATGACCAAGGAGACCGATTGGCCCGGTATGTTCTGCAAGGACGCAGACGCGGAAGTATTCAAGTCTCTCCGTGAAAAGGGACTTCTCTTCAAGGCTCTTCCCTTCGAGCACTCCTACCCCTTCTGCTGGAGATGCGACACTCCCCTTATCTACTACGCGCGCGAGAGCTGGTTTATCCGTATGACTGCCGTTCGAGACAGACTCGTAGCAAACAACAATACAATAAACTGGATACCCGAGAGCATTGGTAAGGGACGCTTTGGCGACTGGATAAGCAACGTTCAGGACTGGGGTATCAGCCGTAACCGTTATTGGGGTACTCCCCTTAACATCTGGCAGTGTGAGTGCGGAGAGATGCACTCCATAGGCTCTATCGCAGAACTTCGCGAGCTTTCCGATAACTGTCCTGAGAATATCGAGCTTCACAGACCCTTTGTTGACAACGTGACCATCAAGTGCTCAAAGTGTGGCGGCGAGATGCGCCGTGTTCCCGAGGTCATCGACTGCTGGTTTGACTCGGGCGCTATGCCTTTCGCGCAGTGGCACTATCCCTTTGAGAACAAGGATATATTTGAGAAGAACTTCCCCGCTGACTTCATAAGCGAGGCGGTTGACCAGACCAGAGGTTGGTTCTACTCACTTCTCGCTATCTCCACTCTTCTCTTTGATAAAGCACCCTACAAGAACGTTATAGTTCTCGGTCTCGTTCAGGACGAGAACGGACAGAAGATGTCCAAGTCCAAGGGCAACGCCGTCGACCCGTTCGAGGCGCTCGAGACGTACGGAGCGGACGCTCTCCGTTGGTATTTCTACTCCAACAGCGCGCCTTGGCTTCCCAGCCGCTTCTATGGAGACGCGGTAGTCGATTGTCAGAGAAAGTTCCTCGGAACTCTTTGGAACACCTACGCGTTCTTCGTGCTGTACGCCAATATAGACGACTTCGACGCTACCAAGTACACACTTGACAAAGAGAAGCTCTCGGTTATGGACAAGTGGCTGCTCTCCCGTTTGAACACTGTTATTCGTGAGTGCGACCAGCTTTACAGCGAGATGAAGATAGTTGAGACCACCAAGGTGCTTGAGAAGTTTGTTGACGAGCTCTCCAACTGGTACGTTCGCCGCTCCCGTGAACGCTTCTGGGGCAAGGATATGACCGAGGACAAGATAAACGCTTATATGACGCTTTATACCGTTCTCGTTACCATCGCAAAGGTCTCAGCGCCTATGATACCCTTTATGTCTGAGGATATCTACCGCAACCTCGTTTGCTCCATTGACAAGAACGCGCCCATAAGCGTTCATCTCTCTGACTTCCCCGTATGCGACGAAAGCTACATCGACAGAGAGCTTGAGGAGATGATGAAGGACGTTCTTGATATCGTCGTTCTCGGACGTGCGGGCAGAAACGCGGCGGCTATCAAGAACCGTCAGCCTATCGGCAAGATGTACGTCAAGGCTGACTTCACAATGGCAAAGGTCTACACAGATATAATCGAGGACGAGCTTAACGTTAAGTCGGTTGAGTTCACCGACAACGTAAGCGCATTCTCAAGCTATAGCTTCAAGCCTCAGATGAGAACTGTCGGACCTAAGTACGGCAAGTACCTCGGCAAGATCAAGGAGCTTCTCGCCGCTGTTGACGGCAACGCCGCTATGGCAGAGCTTGAGGCAAACGGAGTTCTCACACTCGACCTTGGCGACGGTAACGAGGCTAAGCTTGAGCGCGATGACCTGCTTATAGACGTAAAGCAGATAGAGGGCTACCTCTCCACAAGCGACTATGGCGTGACCGTGGTGCTCGACACCAATCTCACCGAGGAGCTTATAGAAGAGGGTATCGTCCGTGAGCTTGTAAGTAAGATACAGAATATGCGTAAGGATAGCGGCTTTGAGGTCATGGACCACATCGTTATCACCATCGGCGGCAGCGAGCGCGTCTCGGATATTCTCCGCCGTAACGCAGAGGAGATCTGCACGCAGACTCTCGCAGATAACGTCGTCTACGCGGACGGCGGCAAGGAATGGAACATAAACGGCGAGACCGTTTCCCTTTCAGTTGCGAAGGTTTAAGGATGCGGTTTTACGGGGGAAACTTCTTAAAAGAAGTTTCCCCCGTATCCATTTCAAGAACTTTTAATAAATAATACTAACATTGTTTGCGAAGATCCGCATCTGCGTTTTCCAATATTTTTTGAAAATGTTTTTCAAAAAACATTGACAAACGGGTAATGATAGTGTATAATAATTACAGTTAGCATACGCTAACTTACGTGCATACGTATTAAGAAGCGCTACGCTTCTTGCCTATCGGATCGTCGTTTTCCGTTTTTCGGCGATCCGATCTTTATTGCTTTTTCGACAAAAACCATAAAAATCCATTCTATCAAATAATTGCGTTATTGTTTTTTTACAAACATAATAAAAATTCCCAAAAATACTTGACAAACCCCTTGAATAGAGTTATAATACTTAAGGTTAGTTTAGGCTAACTCTTCGACTTTATATTGATGGCAGGTGATTTTCTATGAATTTGCGTGCAGCAGAGGAAGGAAAAGAATATATCATAAAGAGCATTGAGACAAACGATGAGGAGCTTGACGCGTTTCTCTTCTCTCTCGGTTGCTATAGCGGCGAGCCTATCACGGTCATTTCCCGTAAAAAGGGTGGCTGTGTGG
>JAZSNX010000174.1:0-9186 GCA_045536665.1 Eubacteriales bacterium | reverse complement strand
AGTGCCCTTGCTGGATCATATGATAATCGTTGGAAGACGTGCAATGAGTATGCGGGGATTCGGATTTATACCGGAATACCGGTGGCGTGAGCAGAATCCCAACAACCGGATTCTCAGAGACTGGCTGACGGGATGGGACGTGGATAAAGCCGCGGACGCGCTTTCGCCAAGATAGATTTATACAAAAACCGAGCCGGTGCTTCTGCGATGAAGCATCGGCTCGGTTTTTAAAAACAGCATCGGGGGAAAGGTCAGCTCCGATAGCAGCCGCATACTTTTCCGGTACGTTTTTTATATCCATAGCCACATAGTCCACAAGTCCAAGCGCAATTATTTCTTGAAGCCTGTCGGGAAAAGATCCGTTCGTGTCGAGCTTGACAAGAAAACCCATTGAATGAATTTTCTCCATAAAGGGAACGATATCCTTATGGAGCAGCGGCTCACCGCCTGTTATACATACTCCGTCGAGAATGCCTTTTCTTTTTTGTAAAAACGAAAAAAATTGCTGTTCTGAAAGGTCACCCTCATCTTCGCGAAGTACGAGGGAAGCATTGTGACAGAAGGGGCAACGGAAATTACAGCCGAAGGTAAAAACGGTACACGCTACCTTGCCGGGGTAATCAAGAAGAGTTGTTTTTTGAAGTCCTTTGATCTTCATAAAAGCTCCTTAAAGTTAAGATTTATAGGTGATAAAATGAGTATTTTTGATGTGTTGACACTCATTCTGGGGCTGTCGCTGTTTCTTTTCGGAATGAGCCTTATGAGTGACACTTTAAGAAAAAGCACAGGGGACAGGCTAAAAGCAGTGATGAATAGGCTGACACATAAGCCGATATTAGGCTTTGCTCTTGGGTTTGCCGTAACAGCACTGGTTCAGTCATCGTCGGCAACAACTGTTATGGTGGTTGGGTTCGTTAACGCGGGGACTATGGCGCTTACGCAGGCTGTGAACGTTATCATGGGGGCAAATATTGGCACGACCGTAACGTCGTGGCTTACAGCGCTGGCGGGACTTGAGGGAGGCGATAACGTAAGCTTGATCATGCGTTGGCTCAAGCCATCGTCCTTTACGCCAATAATAGCGTTTGTCGGTCTCATTCTTTATATGAATGTAAAAAGCAACAAGCGCAAGAGCATAGGTCTTATTATGCTTGGATTCTCCGTTCTTATGATAGGAATGGAAACAATGTCTGCCGCCGTGCGGGGACTTTCGGAAAATGAGGCATTCAGGTCAATACTGTTAATGTTTGAAAACCCCATACTCGGTGTTCTCGCGGGAGTTGTTCTTACCGCGATAATACAGAGCTCGTCCGCGTCTATCGGTATACTTCAATCGTTTACCTCAACAGGCGCGATAACGCTTGGAAATGCCGTGCCGATAATTATGGGGCAGAATATAGGGACATGCGTAACGGCGCTCATCTCGTCTGTGGGAAGTGAAAAAAACGCAAAGCGAGCGGCGTTTGTTCATCTGATCTTTAATGTGCTTGGCTCGGGAATATGTCTTTTGATCTTTTATGTTGTTACAAGATTCGTGCCGACTGAGGCGGTGCACGGAAGCATAGATATGTGGGGGATAGCCATCGCTCATACCGCCTTCAATGTTATTTCGGTAATATTTCTATTTCCGCTGTCAAGACTTATCGAGCGTATCGCCACAAGAATGGTAAGAGACGGCAAAAGAGCGGGGTAGGGTAAAAAATATAAGTAGCCTCTTGAATAATTTTGACGCTTGTGTTATAATTAGGTAACAGTTAGTATCAAACAAGAGGTGCTTGATGAATATTGGTGATAAGATAAAGATGCTGAGAACGTCAAAGCTGATGACGCAATCGGAGCTTGCGGGAAGCGAGATAACGAGAAATATGCTCAGCCGTATAGAAAACGGAGCGGCGCAGCCGTCTCTGGACACCTTGAGATATCTCGCAAAAAAGCTCAACGTATCTCCCGGTTTTCTCCTTGCGGAGGGCGGAGACGAGCAGATATATTTTAAGCATAACGAGATGCGCGGAATAAAGACCGCATATCTTATGGGAGACTTCAGGATATGCCGTGATATGTGTCTTACTGGCGAAAGCTCGGACGATGACGAGGTACAGCTCATTCTTGCGGAATGTACTCTCGAGATAGCCATCGAGGAATTCTCAAAGGGAAATCTCAGGCTATCCTGCGAGTATTTTGACAAGGCTATCGACGCCTGCGCGGGAACGATATATAATACTGACCATATAGCGTCTATCGCCGCCGTGTATTTTAAGTATATGCGAAGCCTGTCGGCAACTCTTTCGTCGAATACCGTGGATGAGACCGAGGTGTCGGCGTTTGCGGCGCTTTCCAATGCCTTTTGCGTATATGCTCACGCGTTTCTTTCGCTTTCGGGGGACAGCGGAGATATATTCGTGTATCCCAATGAGCAGAGCATATACGGGTTGCATATAAACGCTATCAGATGCGCCAAGGAGGAGCGCTATGAGGAGGCTTACGAGAGCTTGCATAAGATACTCGTCAGCGACGAGCCTGTGCCTGAGCCTATGATGTATTTTGTGTTTTGCGATCTTGAGGTCGCCTGTAAGCAAACAGGAGACTTCAGGGGCGCATACGAATATTCTATAAGTAAAATGGAGGTCTTGCAAAAGCTTCTTTCCTGAGACAGAGAAGCTTTGCGGATGATAAAAGCTATGATATACGATATAACACAGGAATTGTTCAGCGGTGGCGTATGGCCCGGGGATCTCTCCCCCGAGTACGTGAGAACAAAGTCATTTGATAAGGGGGACACGTCTACCGTTTCCATCTTTAAAATGAGCGCTCACAACGCCACTCACATTGACGCTCCCATACATAGGATCAAGGGAGGAAAGGGGATCGACGAGATCGATCTTGAGGCGTGCGTGGGAGCTTGCGAGGTCATTTCCATAAATAACAGACAAAGGCTTGAGCAGACCGACGCAAAGAGAATACTTATCCGCGACTGTCAGACCATAGACGTGAGTGTCGCTCAACTGCTTGTTGATAAGGGCGTGGTATTCGTTGGTGTAGAGGGACTTGGAATAGGCGACAGACCGACGCACAACGTATTGCTTACGGCAGAGATCGTGATACTTGAGGGGGCGGTGCTTTCACATGTTCCCGAGGGGGAGTATTTCCTGAGCGCCGCTCCCATAAAGCTTGGCGGCTTTGACGGAGCGCCTTGCCGCGCTATTCTGATATCTCGGTAAGCCTTTTGTTTTTCTCGCAGAGCTTTGAGAGAAATAGCCAGCATACGGCGTAAAAGGCAACGCAAACGAATATATCGAAGAAATAATAAACTATCATAACGATTATTTCGGACGCTGTCGACGGAGCGCCGTATACCGAGGCGTAGAATACGTCGTATCTTATTCTTGAAAGCAGCTTTATTACCGAGAGCATTATTCCCGATGCAAGCATTACTAAGTGCATAGGGTTTTCTCTCGAATAAACCTTGCTGAATTCAATAGTATCAACGTTTATTTGGCTGCCCAGCTGATGGGCGGCCTTTTTTAGGCTTGCGCGTCTCATATAATAGGAATTTGCGGCTCTTGACGCAAGCAGGAGCACGAGAAGCACCTGAGCGCTTTCCATAATGACTGAGAAAATTACCGATGCTACGTCAAGACCTTCGATGTAGTTGTAGGTGAGATACGTTGTAAGAAGATCAAGCGCTCTTCTTATGACACAGGCCGCTATGTAAACGACCGAGAGACTCGCCGCTTTTCTTACGGAATAAATAACAGCGGCAAATATAACAAGGGAATAACATAGCGCGAAAGCGAGGATATCGATAAAATCGATGACAGCCTCTAACAACTCCGGGATAGCGGTGACGCTTACTGTAAAGTCGGACGACGTGTACACGTAAAGAGGCGCGAGCACGAGAGAAAGCAGCGCGAACAGCGCGGCTGTTATGATCATCATATATCTTGTAAGAGGTAATGACTTGGTATCTTTTTTCATATACTCCTCCGAGCGGTAATTATACTTAATATATATTCTACCACACATTAAAACAAAATTGGTGATATATTTGTAAATATTTAGGACAAGGTCGAATTTTTTTATTTCTTGACAACTTAGGTCTTTTGGAGTATAATATTCGGGTCGACATTTTTTATATAAAGGACATATTTGTTATGGTTGCTTCATTAACGGTATCCGTGATCACCGTTCTCTTGTTTCTTGTTAGCGTTCTTTTCTTTCCGACTGTCGGTAAAAAAAGAGGCTTTAAGATATATCCCTTTATTCCTCTTGTGGGCGCGATACTGATAATTTTGGTCGGGCCTTTGAGTATGAGAGAGGTAATATCCTGCTTTGCTGAAAATACTTCGGTAAACCCCGTAAAGATACTTGTTTTGTTTTTATCAATGACGGTTTATTCGCTGATACTTGATAAAACAGGATTTTTCGTGTACGTATCAAACGCTGTGCTCAAAAGAGCGGGGCATGATCAATATAAGCTGTTTCTTTCGCTTTACGCGGTAATATCGGTGCTTACGGTATTTACCTCAAATGATATAGTTATCCTTACCTTTACTCCGTTTATCTGCCATTTTTGCAAGAGCGCGAGAATAGACGCTGTACCTTATCTGATTATGGAATTTGTTGCGGCGAATACGTGGAGTATGCTGCTGCTTATCGGTAACCCCACGAACATATATATATCGGGGGCGTTCGGCATTACTTTTTCGGAGTATCTTGTGAATATGGTTTTGCCCGCGATATGCGCGGGGGCGGTTTCTCTTGGCATTATGCTGGCGCTTTTCTCAAAAAAGCTCAAGGTCAGCATAAGTGCAGATACACAGCCTTGCCTCATTACGGACATACCCTTGATGAGCGTTGCACTTGCGCATCTTATAATATGTATTATATTGCTGTCAATCTCACAGTACATAAAAATGGAGATGTGGCTGATATCGCTCGGCGTGGCTCTCTCCGCCATAATATGCTCGGTGTCTGTGCTCGCACTCAGAAAAAAGAGAGTAGCGCCTGTTGGCGCGTCGCTTAAGGGTCTGCCTTACGAGATAATTCCGTTCGTTGTAGGTATGTTTATAATAGTGCTCTCTCTTGATAACGCGGGAGTGACGACGTATCTTGCGAGTCTTATAAGCAGGGGAGAGTCGTGCTTTACTTACGGTATCGCGTCAATGCTGTCCTCGAATCTGCTCAATAATATTCCTATGAGCGTGCTTTTCAGTAAGATACTTGCCGTAAGCGGGACAAAACAGGCGATATACGCTACCATAGCGGGCTCAAATATAGGAGCGTTTCTTACTCCTGTCGGCGCTCTGGCGGGTATTATGTGGTCGAATATAATAAAGCATAACGGTATTCGTATGTCGGTGAGCAAATTTGTTGCTTACGGCTTGTGCATAGGCATTCCGACTATGCTGTGTTTGTTGTTTGTCATAATGCTCACCGTTTAAGTTTGTGCGAAATACCGAAAATATTATGGATTTGTAAAAATCTTGGAATAACCGTTTACAAAATAAGAAAAATGTAGTAAAATATATCTATTGTATATATTATATTTATTTGAAAGGTGTAATATCGTTATGCAAAATCAGCCTAAGTACAAAAGAGTGCTGCTCAAGCTCTCGGGCGAGGCTCTCGCGCAGGGAGCGGACGGAATCTTGAATTTTGACTTTATCATGTCGGTCGCCGACGCTCTCAAAAAGTGTATCGCCGAGGGTGTTCAGATAGGCATCATCGTTGGCGCGGGCAACATCTGGCGCGGAAGACAGGGCGGCAAGATGGACAGAGTAAGAGCTGACAGTATGGGTATGCTTGCGACTACTATCAACGCGCTCGCGCTTCAGGATACTTTCATTCAGGCGGGACTTGACGCAAAGGTCATGACCGCTGTGGAGATGGATACCTTTGCCGATAAGTACGTTACCCGTAATGCGGTAGCGGCGCTTGAGACAGGCAAGATCGTTATTTTCGGCTGCGGACTTGGCGCTCCTTATTTCTCGACAGATACAGCGGCTGTGCTTCGCGCGGCTGAGATACAGGCAGACGCGGTGCTTATGGCAAAGAATATAGATGGCGTTTATTCGGCAGATCCCAAGCTCGATCCCGCGGCTGTCCGTTACGACGAGATAACCTACAAGGACGTGCTAAAGAAGGAGCTTAAGGCACTTGACCTTACCGCGACCACGTTCTGTATGGATAACGATATCAAATGCTACGCCTTTGAGCTTAAGGATCCTATGAATATCTACAGGGTAATTATGGGTGAGAAAATAGGAACTGAGTTACATAGATAAAACAAAATCAAATAATGACTTAAATAAAACTACGGAGGATAATTATGAAACTTAACACTACTGAATTTGAAAGCAAGATGACTAAGGCTGTTGCCAACTATCAGGAGAACCTCGCTACGATACGCGCGGGACAGGCAAACTCTGCGGTACTTAATAAGGTCACCTTTGAGTATTGGGGAACTCCCACGCCTATCAAGGATATGGCGGATATAAGAGTAGCTGACGCAAAGACACTTACGGTTACACCCTATGACGCGTCTACACTCAAGGAGATGGAGAAGGCGATACTTGCCTCTGACGTTGGTATCACTCCCACGAACGACGGTAAGATGATCAGACTTATTTTCCCCCAGCCTACTGAGGAGCGCCGCCGCGAGCTTGTAAAGCAGATACAAAAGTTCGGTGAGGAGGCTAAGGTAGCTATCCGTAACGTCAGAAGAGACGCAAACGATCTTTGCAAGAAGATGAAGAAGGACGGAGAGATGACAGAGGACGAGCAGAAGGCATCTGAAAAGTCGGTTCAGGATTTGACAGATAAGTTTATTAAGGAAGTTGACGCTGTAACTGCGAAGAAGGAAAGCGAGATAATGAAGATCTGAGGCGGATCTCGCTTGTATCGGGAACAGGGCGGGTTTTTGCCCGTCCTGATTTCTATATTATTGTTTTTAAGGAGCTGTTATAAATGGCAGTTGAGCAGAGAAATGAATGTCCTATAAAGCACATTGCTTTCATTATGGACGGAAACGGCAGATGGGCAAAAAGACGAGGTATGCCGAGAGAGTTTGGACACAGACAGGGAGCGGAGGTATTCAGAAAAATTCTCCGCAGATGCTGTGAGCTCGGAATAGGGGCATCGACCTATTACGTGTTTTCGACAGAGAATTGGAAGAGACCTAAAAAAGAGGTCGACGCCATAATGGAGCTGCTTGAGAGATATCTTGACGAATGCGAAAGAGAGATGGAGAAGAACAACGTAAGATTTGTCTTTCTTGGAGATAAATCGGTCTTTTCGGAGACTGTGCAAAAAAAGATGCTCCACATCGAAGAGATATCAAAAAACAATGAAAACATCGCCAATCTCGCTCTTAATTACGGTGGAAGAAGCGAGATATGTATGGCTGTAAATAAGCTTATCGACCAAGGGAAGAGCAGCGTTTGTGAGGACGATATCACGGACGCGCTGTATACCAAGGACTCACCGCCACTTGATCTAATAGTCAGAACGGGCGGAGACCTTCGTATATCCAATTTTCTGTTGTGGCAGGCGGCATATGCGGAGTTTTATTTTACCGATAAGCTCTGGCCCGACCTTACGCCTGCGGACGTTGATGAGATAGTCGGCAATTTCACTACCCGTAACCGTCGGTTTGGCGGAGTATAAGGAGGCAGTAATGTTAAAAAGAATAATAACGTCACTCGTTGCTGTTTGTGTGCTCGTTCCCGTGCTTATCTTTTCGGGAACGGTCGTTCTGCCGATAGCAGTTGCGTTGGTTACTATCATAGGCGTGTATGAGATGCTCAAGTGCCTTGGAGTGGAAAAGAAATATTACCTTTCTGTTCCCGCATACGCGATAGCGGCGGCGATGCCATTCCTTATGAGGTATATCAACGATAATTCCACTACCTTTACCATAGGCTTTATTATTGCGGTAGCAATGCTTGTGGTAGTGTTTATCAGCGTTATATGGTCTCACGGGAAATTCCCGTTTGCCGATGCTATGTCGGCGTTTATACTGACGGCGTACATAATAGTAGCTATGAATTCCATCATATACGTAAGAGACTTTGCTGATTACGGTAAATATGCGTATCTTCTCATATTCCTCGGAGCGTGGATGACCGATATATTTGCGTATTTCACGGGAGTGTTTATAGGAAAGCATAAGCTTATCGAGGACGTCAGCCCTAAGAAAACGGTAGAGGGAAGTATCGGAGGAATATTCTTCTGCACCCTCTCGTTCGTCCTGTTTGGCGTGGTGACAAACATATTCTTCGATACCGACGCAAATCTTGTTTTCCTGGCGATAAGCGGAGTTATAGTGTCGGTAATATCTCAGGTGGGAGACCTTATAATGTCAGTCGTAAAGCGTCATTACGGTATAAAGGACTACGGCAAGATATTCCCGGGACACGGCGGTGTGCTTGATAGATTCGACTCGGTACTCATCGTTTCGGTGGGCTTGGCGGCAATATGTATGTTTGCGGGTCTTGTCGGTATAGAGCTTTTGTGATTGGAGTAAAATATGTACGAGAAAAATATTGCCGTGCTTGGCTCAACGGGCTCGGTCGGTGAGCAAGCGCTTGATGTCGCGGACAAGTTCGGTATGCGAGTCAGCGCGATAAGCGCCAACAAAAATGTTATGAGAGCTGAGGAACAGGCAAGGAAATTCGGAGTTTCCCGTGTGGCTATGGCGGACGCGGAGGCGGCAGCCGACCTTAAGGTGCGCCTTGCGGATACCGATATAAAGGTGTATTCGGGAGACGACGGAATATGCGAGATGATAGCGAGCGAAAAGCAAGACGTCGTCCTCAACTCAATAATCGGCGAGGCGGGTCTTATGCCAACGCTTGCCGTTATCGACACAGGCAGCAGACTTGCGCTCGCGAATAAGGAATCCTTGGTGGTCGCGGGCGAGATAGTTATGGCGAGAGCCAAGCAAAAGGGAGTAGAGATACTGCCCGTAGACAGTGAGCACTCTGCCATATTCCAATGCCTAAAGTCCGGAAAACAGGGCGAGATAAAGCGCATATTGCTTACGGCATCGGGCGGTCCGTTCTTTGGTAAAAAGGCTGATGAGCTTAAGGATATCCGTGTTGAACAGGCGCTCGCGCATCCTACGTGGTCTATGGGAGCAAAGATAACCATAGACTCCGCAACAATGATGAACAAGGGCTTTGAGGT
>JAZSNX010000209.1:0-6763 GCA_045536665.1 Eubacteriales bacterium | reverse complement strand
ATGGTTCCCGAAAGCGATACAGCCAATATGGCAATTCTTTCATTTGACCCCAAGGTCTATTCAAAAGGTCGATCGCCTCTTGAAGCTGTAAGTATGGGTATTGAAATGATGCCCGACGAAACGGCTTACAGATGTAACGTCGTAACGCTTACCGAGGATCAAGATACATACGAGGACAGAATAATCGTTGACCACAGCGCTGATGAGATATCAACAGCCGAGGCTGACGAGCTTATAAAGACGCTTGAAAAGGAGCTTGGCAACGATATGCGTAAGTTCTACACAGGTGTAAGCTATCGTCATTGTCTTATATGGAAGAACAGCGACGATAAGTACAATTTTATGCGTCCGCATGACATTCTCGGAAAGCGTATAGGCGAATATCTTCCGCGTGTCGAGGACGGCGGCGCTGAGTTCCTTGAGCTTATGAAAAAATCTTACGATATCCTCAAGGATCATCCCATAAATATTGCGAGAAAGGCTCGTGGACTCAAGCCTGCAAACTCCGCTTGGCTCTGGAGTCCCGGAAAAAAGCCGCAGCTTCCCTCTTTTAAGCAGAAATGGGGCTTGAATGCCGCTGTTATTTCCGCTGTCGACCTTATCAAGGGTATAGGACTTTGCGCTGAGATGAAGTCTATCGACGTTGAGGGCGCTACGGGAAATGTACATACAAATTACGACGGTAAGGCAAATGCCGCTATCGATGCATTCAAGAACGGATTTGAGCTTGTATACGTTCATGTTGAGGGTCCAGATGAGTGCGGACACCGTGCCGAGACCGAAAACAAGGTGCTTTCTATTGAGCTTATCGATAAAAAGATACTTTCTCCTGTATATGAATATCTCAAGACTTGCGGTGAGCCTTTTAAGATAATGGTGCTTCCCGATCACCCCACTCCCGTATCTAAGAGAACTCATACTATTGAACCAGTTCCCTTCTTTATCTACTCCTCAAATGAGGATAGAAAGGGCTGTAATACCTTTGATGAAGACACTGCTTCCGCTATGGGTTATTACGTGGCAAACGGCTACACGCTTATGGATATCCTAACCGAAAAATAATCACTTATAAGAGGTAATCATATGTCTGATCTCAATGAAAATGAAATAATGGATAATGTCGGTGAGATCAACGCGGACACTAAGCAGAGTGCGCCTGACGCGCCTACGCCCAAAAAGTTCTCGGGAATACTTGATTATATTGAGCTTTTTGTTATAGCGATCTGTGCGGTCATACTTTTGTTCTCGTTTGCTTTTCGCACTTGTAACGTCGACGGCGACTCTATGAATAATACGCTGCTTGATAAAGAAACGCTGGTAATATCAGATCTCGCGTATACCCCCAAACGTGGTGATATAATAGTTTTCCATCAAACTGGCAGGCTTAATAAGCCTCTTGTAAAGCGTGTTATAGGAGTTGGCGGAGATACCGTCACGGTAAATGTCAACACTTGGGAGGTTACCGTTACGGACAAAAACGGTAATACTACAACCCTTGATGAACCGTATATATACGTTGATGAGAACAAAACACATCTTCTTACGTATAAAAACGGCGGTATTCATACCTATGTCGTTCCGGAAGGTACGGTTTTCGTGCTTGGCGATAATAGAAATAATTCAATGGATAGCACCGATCCCACCAACGTAGGCTTTGTTGATGAGGACAGGATACTTGGGAAGGTATTGTTCCGTATCTCTCCTATGTCAAAGCTCGGTGCTGTAAAATAACCGCTATTAAGGAGGCTTGGCTATGCCATCTCAAACTATCCAATGGTTCCCAGGGCATATGGCAAAGACCAGACGCCTCATAACCGAAAACTTAAAGAGCGTCGACGCTGTCATAGAAATACTTGACGCTCGTATTCCGTACAGTTCCAGAAACCCCGAAATATCGCGCATATGCGCAGATAAACCAATGTTGATTCTTTTGAACAAGGCTTCACTTGCTGATAAGGCTATTACTGACTTTTGGGCGAGTAAATATACCAATAGCTCGACTGTCTGCATAGAAACCGACTGTATCAGCGGTCAGGGTATCTCAAAGATAGCGCCAGCGCTCAAGGAGCTTTGCCATGAAAAGGTAACCCGTTATGAGGAAAAAGGCATGATGGGAAGAGCCATCAAAGTCATGGTGGTCGGAATTCCTAACGTCGGTAAATCTTCTCTCATAAATAAACTTTGCGGAACTAAAAAAGCGAGGGTCGAAAACCGTCCGGGAGTAACTCTTGATAAACAATGGGTAACAACAAATATCGGCATTCAGCTTCTTGATATGCCCGGCGTTCTTTGGCCTAAATTTGAGGATGCGACGGTAGGCGAAAATCTTGCTATAACCGGAGCTATAAAGGATGACGTACTTGATATTGAGGCTATTGCCTCTTCATTGTGCGGCAGATTGCGTACAATGTATCCCGAATTGCTGATTGCTCGATACAAGCTCGGTGAGTTACCGCTCGCTGACGAGCTTGGAGATTACGACCTGCTGGAGCTTATCGGAAGAAAGCGTGGACATCTTGTGTCAGGCGGTGAGGTCGATACTGAGCGTACCGCCAATATGTTGATCGACGAATACAGGGCGGCTAAGATCGGGCGTATATCACTTGACGCGCCAACGAGGTAAAATATGCTTGAATATACCCTTGAAAAAGACCTCATCGATAGAGGTTATACAAACGTATGCGGAGTTGACGAGGCAGGCAGAGGCCCTTTATGCGGACCTGTGGTCACTGCCGCGGTCATACTTCCCTGCGGTCTTTACATAGAAGGACTTAACGACTCAAAGAAGCTCACTGAAAAAAAGAGAGAGGCGCTATTTGATATAATCTGCAAAGAAGCTATTGCGTATTCTATATGCTACGGTACTGTTGAGCAGATAAATAACACCAATATTTTGCAAGCGACCATGGACGCTATGAAAGAATCGATCAATACTCTTTCAGTAAAGGCAGATTACGCGTTGATAGACGGTAATATCGCAAGGGACTTCCCTGTTCCGGCTTCTCCCGTTATCCACGGCGATGCTATCTCGCCTTCAATTGCCGCGGCTTCGATACTTGCTAAGGTTACGAGAGATAGGCTGTGTATTGAGCTTGACGCGCAATATCCAATGTACGGCATAGCAAAGCATAAGGGATATGGCACAAAGGATCATATGAATGCGCTTCGTAAATACGGTCCTGCGCCAATTTACCGAACTAAATTCATTCGTTTTCTTGACAACGATGAAAACAGTTGATATTGGTAGACTCGGCGAGCGTGCGGCAACTCGATATTTGAGAAAGAACGGTTACAGGATCGTTGCTCGCAATTCACACTTTTCTCATAATGAGATCGATATTATCGCCAAAAACAAGGAGTTCATTGTTTTTGTTGAGGTAAAAGCAAGAAGCACCGACCAAAGTCTAACATATAAATTTGGTTCTCCCGCTTCGGCTGTTACAAGATCAAAGCAGAAGCGTACGGTAGATGCGGCTCGCGCATTCCTGAGAACAGAAAAATACAGCAAGCTTCAACCTCGATTTGACGTTATTGAAGTTCATTTAAACAAGGACGATAAAACAATTCTCCAAATTAATCACATCGAAAATGCCTTTGGTGCATGACCCCAAGGTTTATTAATAGCAAATTACAAAGGAAGGATACTCAAATGAAGTATTACAGTACAAGAGATCAATTTAAGAATAGCTTTGAATCGGCAGTCGTTATCAAAAAAGGACTTGCGGCAGACGGCGGACTTTTTGTTCCTGAAAGCCTGCCCACACTTACAAAATCTGATATAGACGGTCTTTGTAAGATGTCTTATCCCGAAAGAGCCGCTACCGTTCTTTCAAAGTTCCTTACGGACTATACATACGAAGAGCTTTTGGCAGATTGCAAGCAAGCTTATTGCGAAAACTCATTCCCAGGTGGTGCGGCGCCTCTTGAAAAGATCACGGATACGATCTATTCGCTTGAGCTTTGGCATGGACCTACGGCCGCATTCAAGGATATGGCGCTTCAGATAATGCCGCGTTTACTCTCCCGTTCTCTTGTTAAGACGGGTGAGGATAATACAGCACTCATACTCGTCGCGACCTCGGGTGATACAGGAAAGGCAGCGCTTGAGGGCTATAAGGATGTTGACGGTATTAAGATAATGGTATTCTATCCCGTTGACGGCGTAAGTAAGGTACAAAAGCTTCAGATGGCAACGCAGACAGGAAGTAATGTAAACGTTTGCGCTATCAAAGGCAACTTTGACGACGCTCAGAATGGCGTTAAGAAAATATTCTCCGACGACGAGGCTAAAGCCGAGCTCTTAAAAAATGGATATATCCTTTCAAGTGCTAATTCTATCAACTGGGGAAGACTCGCACCACAGATAGTTTATTATGTTTCTGCGTACTGTGATATGATCAACGGCGGAGACATACAATACGGTGAGGTCGTAAACGTATGCGTACCCACAGGTAACTTCGGTAACATATTTGCCGCTTACCTTGCAAAGTGCATGGGGCTTCCTATCGGAAAGCTTATTTGTGCGTCAAATGACAACAATGTTCTTACCGATTTCTTGGCAACGGGTACTTACAATAAGAATAGAGACTTCCATACGACCATTTCCCCTTCTATGGATATTCTTATATCCAGCAATCTTGAAAGACTTCTGTACTTTGCCGCAGGCGCAGAAAAGACAGCGGCTTATATGAAGCAGCTCAATGAAAACGGAGCGTATACCGTAAGTAATGACGTAAAGGCGATCATTGATGAAAACTTTATAGGCTTCTTCGCAAACGAGGACAGCACGCGCAAAACACTTGAGCATTTCTATACCGACTACGGTTATCTTGCTGATACTCATACCTCAGTAGCGCTGAATTGTGCCGAACAGTATCTCTCGAGCACTGGTGACGATACTAAGATCATCGTTGCCTCGACAGCAAGCCCTTATAAGTTTGCATCCGATGTTTATGAGGCGATAGCGCACAAGCCTGCATCTGCAGATACCGGTGCTCTTGAGGATCTGTCAGTACTTACCTCTACTGATATATCGTATCCCCTCAGAGGTCTTGCGGACAGAGCTGTCAACTTTGATACAGTTATTGAAAAGGATGATATGCTTAAAGAGGTCTACAATTTCATGTAAAACTGTTTGGGGTTGCCGCACGCGCGACAACCCCAAAGCTTAGGATAACTACTTTCTTTCCTTAAAGGTATCACAAGCGGCATTGGTTACCATGCTGTTTCCTACCGCTATCTGACCTGCCATGCAATACGTGTCACAGTCGTGATACACACAGTTTTTAACATCACACTTAATACCCTTGATGTGCTCCTTGCTGATGTCGCAAGCATCGCTTGTGCATTTCTTGTTATTCATTCTTTCAATACCTCCTTGACAAGAATATTAGTATTGTTCTCAAAAATCAAATCATTTATACGAAAGGCTCGATTATGGCTGTATTTGTCATCGCCGACCTTCATTTGGCGACTGCCGACAGTCGGAAATCAATGGAGGTCTTTGGAAAAAGATGGAATAATTATATAAACAGGCTTGCGGATAATTGGAAACGAGTAGTGGCAGAGAAAGATACGGTTATAATTCCCGGCGACATTTCTTGGGCACTTACCACCGCAGATGCATTAAGCGACCTATTGTGGCTTGACGCGCTTCCGGGAAATAAGATACTTTTAAAGGGTAATCACGATTTTTGGTGGTCTACCGTTACAAAGCTTCAAGTCTTTTTTAAAGAGCATAATATTAATACAATAGAAATACTTAATAATAATGCCTTTGAGGTCGAGAACTACATAGTAGCGGGCTCAAGAGGCTGGTTTACGGATAGGACAATGCAGAATGCAGAGGAAAACGTAGACTACGATAAAATAGTAAACAGAGAGGCAATACGACTGAATATGTCTCTTGCCGAAGCACAGAGGCTTTCAGAACAAAATGGTAAAGAGATAATTGCCTTTCTGCACTTCCCTCCCGTTTGGAGTGGATTTGTCTGTCAACCGATATTAGATGTTTTGAAAAAATACGATATTCACACGTGTTATTTTGGACATATCCACGGTAGTTACACCCATTCCGATAGCTTTAAGCATGATAATATCAGTTTTAAGATGATTTCGGCTGATTTTCTTGATTTTCTGCCAAGAATTGTCTGATTTTTCGAAAAATCTATTGACAAACGAGGCAAAAAAAAGTACAATATATACTGTATGTAAAAAATTATTATTTATTAACCGGAGGTTTAAACCAAATGAGTTTAACAAAATCTGAATTGATCGAAAAAAACCAGTATGAGCTTCACATAACGGTAGATAAAGCAACCTTTGACGCTGCTGTTGATAAGGTATACCGCAAGCAGGTAAAGTCTATCACCGTTCCCGGATTCAGAAAGGGTAAGGCTCCCAAGTCCATCATTGAGAAGATGTATGGTACGGGCGTTTTCTATGAGGACGCTATAAACGATCTTATTCCCACAGTATATCCCGAGGCACTCGAAGAGGCTAAGCTCGACGTTGTCAGCCAGCCCGAGTTCGATATCGTTTCTATTGATGAAAACGGTCTTGTTCTCTCCGCTAAGGTTTTCGTAAAGCCTGACGTTGAGATCAAGGACTATGCAGGTATAGAGGTTGAAAAGGAAGTAACTCCCGTTACCGACGAGGATGTTGATAAGGAGATCGAAACTGTAAGAGAGAGAAACTCCAGAGAGATCGACGTTACCGACCGTGCCGCTGAGATGGGTGATACTGCTGTTATCGACTTTGAGGG
>JAZSNX010000019.1:0-16296 GCA_045536665.1 Eubacteriales bacterium | reverse complement strand
ATTTTAAGGCAAATTAGGATTTGCCTACTTTTCTTTTGAAGAAAAGAAAAGTAGGTTATTTAAACAAAAACAATATCAGTCCATACACCACACCCGCAAGCGTGCCGTACAGCAGCACAGGTCCTGCAACGGTGAATATTTTTGCTCCCACGCCGAGCACAAGTCCCTCCGCTTTTGAATCTATCGCGGGTGATGCCACCGCATTGGCAAATCCCGTGATAGGCACGAGCGTGCCCGCGCCCGCGTGTTTTGCTATCTTGTCAAATACTCCGAAAGCCGTTAAGATTATCGCAATTGCCGCGAGCGTTATCGAGGCAAGGGCAGAGGCGTCGTTTGTCGGCAGTCCCCATAGCCACATATAAAGCTCTCTGAAGCCTTGCGCTACGGCGCATATCGCCCCGCCGAACAAAAATGCCTTAACACAGTTTTTTGCTATAGGCGAGCTCGGAGCGTGCTGCTTTGCGTATCTCTTGTATTCTTCTCTATCCATATTCATATTTTTCCCTCACTTTTGTCCTCTTTTTTATTTATTTTCGGTAAAAAATAAAAAATTTATGCGTTTTCTATTTACAATTGAGAATTTTTGTTGTATAATAAACTAAAGTATTTTTGAAAAGTGAGGTAATTTTCAATGGGCAACTGGGAAAAGATCCGCACTGGCATTAGCAATGTTGCGGGAAAAACTATTCGCAAAACCGAAGAGGTCGCAGAAAGTGCCACTATGCATATGAGACTGTCCTCTCTTAGAAAGACAAGAGACAAGCAGTTTGAACGTCTTGGAAGGTTGACATATAAGCAGCTCAAGACAGGCGCGTCGCAGGCTGAAGCTATATCTAAGGTAGTCTACGATCTTGATAAGACCAACTCGGCTATCACAAAGCAGAAGGCTCTTATAGAGGAGCACAAGGCAGCGAAAGAGCGCAGAAAGCTCGAGGAAGAGCGCGCTGAAAGTGAAATGGAAAAATTCGAGGAGCAGGCACTTGTCAACGAGGTTCAGGTAGTCGTTGAGAACACTCCTATGGGTGAGCCCGTTAACTTTGAGGAAATGTAATAAAAAATAAAGACCGCGTTGCGGTCTTTATTTTTTTGTCTCAAGGCTTTTTCTTATTCTCTCATACTGCCGTTCTACTTTCTCAAGGCGGCGGTATAGCGTTCGTTCGTCGTAATATTCCCTTAACGCGATAGAGGTGGCGCTCCGTCCGCCCACACGGTAGACAGCCAAAAACAGCTCTAAGTCAGTCGGCTCTCCGCCCTCTCGTAAGGCACGGCAGGTCGCCCACGCCGCAAAAAGGTCGTTTGCGTCCGATAGCTTCCTTTGACTTCCCCTTATCCTACGGCAAACGTCAAAAACGCTCAAGCGGCGGTCATCAAGTCCCAAGCGCTCGTATTTCGCGAATACCCTCGCTATTCTTTTTCTCTTCTCTGTTTTTCTCATCGTCTCACCCTCCATCTTTATTATAGAACATTTGTTCTTATTTGTCAAGAGGAGAGCGGCTGTTTTTTACAGAAACGACACCGTCGCCTCTGAGCACTCTGCCGATAGTTCTGCCTATTATCTTGGCGTCGCAAAGCAAGCTTACGGAGCGCGCGTACTCGGTGTCCAGACGCACCTTTTCCGAGTCGCTAACACGGTCTCTGCCGCTTATTTGCGACAGTCCGGTAATGCCGGGGCGAAGCGAATACACCCCGTTCTTCATTCGCTTTTCGTGTATATCCCTCTCCTCAAGGATAAGAGGGCGTGGACCTACTATACTCATATCCCCCTTCAGGACGTTGAAAAGCTGAGGAAGCTCGTCAAGGCTTGTTTTTCGCAAAAAAGCGCCTACTCGCGTTATATATTTATGAGCATCACTAAACTCCGACGACGGTCGGTCGGGGGGCGTATACTTATACATAGTTCTGAATTTATAGCAGATAAAGCTACGTCCGCCCTTACCTACCCTCCGTTGTCTGAAAAGCACCGAGCCGTCGCTGTCAAGCCGCACGGCGAGCGCAATACACAGCATAGGAAGCCATAGAAAGCCAAGCAAGCACAAGGAAAAGAAAACGTCCAAAATACGCTTTATCCTTATATATGATCTTTTTTTACATCTGCCCATACCAAAAAGCACTCCATAATGTCTTTTAGCATTAGCATTTGCATTTTTTTCGTAACGATACTAAAAAAAGGCTGTTACCTCTGACGCAACAGCCTTTTGGAGTCAATTTTTCTTAAGCGTTTTATATATTTCCTCGGTAGCGAGGCGAGATTTGGTAACGATATGAGTATGCTCGGTCGGGAAGCAATAATAAAGCGCGTCCTGATTTCCAAGACCTATTACGTCTCCAAGACTATACCAATAATAATCGGCGTTAAGCGTATATAGAGAAACCGAATTTTGCTTATAATCTATCTGCCCGTCACACCCCGTGAGATGGAAGCCGTGCTTGGTATGCTCAAGCTCTCCCGAGCCTACCTTATATACCCCCTTAGTGTTGACTATCATATAAATATCAACGGGGATCTTGTAGCCGTACTTGTCCTCTGAGAGCTCCTCCCTGACGCACTCTCGCTCCCACTTATACCAATCGGGAACGTGCGAAAATTCGGTATCACCGCTCTGTGCCTTGAGGTATCCGTATTCTGTTAGCTCCCAAGACTTGCCGCATACAGAACAGCTAAGCGTAGTTCCCTCTCCCTTCATTCCCGTCTCACTTCCGCATTTCGGACATTTATAGAGCAGACGGTCAAGTCCGTCAGCGCGGAAGGGCTCGTCTATCTTTATCTTATTTTCCTGTTGCCAACGGAAGGCGTCAAACGAAAATTCCTTTGCTATCACCTCGCCTATCTCCTCGGCGGACATTTCTTTTATCTGCTCGGGAGAGAGGACGTATCTCAGCTCAGCGGACACACGCACCTTTCTCTTTTGAAGCTCATTATAGAGAGGGTCACGGTGGTACGCGCCATACGTCTCAAGCATAACGAGCGGAGCGCCGAGCATTTTGACGAATTTACCCAAGGACTCGGGCATAGTGGTGGCAGTACCGTCAAAGCTATAACCTGCCTCGGGATACATAAGCACGGACGTTTTGAGTTTTCTTATACAGTGAGTTATATCACGGATAAGACCGAGGTCGAGAACGAATTTTCTCGTTGGTATACAGCCGATCTTACGCATAAGCCACGCCTTGCCAATAAAGGCATCAAGCGTTGCGACTATATTGAAGGGGCGCGGATAGAGCACACTTGACGCTATCTCAAGATCGATAAAGCTTGAGTGATTCATAAGTATGAGACACGGCTCACGCTTACCGAGCTTTTCCATACCCACCTTGCGGCAACGAAAATGTGTAGCAATAAGGTCGGGCAAAGACACAAGCTTTAAGAGTATTCTGAAAAACATATTTGTCTTTTTGGGCTTGTTGTGCACAGGGCGCGGCATAGCGGCAACCTCTGAATAATTCTTTATAGCGTTTTTGACTTTCATATTCAATCCGCCTTTCCTAAGCTGCTTTTTTTCATTATAACATATCTTTCCCGTCTTGGCAAGAAAATTGTTTGTTAAATTAGGATTTGTGGAAATGTCGGTTTTGTTGCATGATCCAACACACCGATAAATCATAATTTTTTGTCAGCAAAAAGCAAGAGGCTTTCTTAAAAGAAAGCCCCAAAAAACGCTTTGTTCATTCAATTATGACGTATTTATCCTCTTCAGGGTTGCCGAGTACGTCGGACGGGGCGACCTTATAGCGTTTAGCTACCGACCAGAGTGTATCGTCAGCTGACGGATAGCAAACGATAAGCTCGCTCTCACTCTTAGCCACCGCTTCTCCAAAGCGCACGCTCTCTACCGACTGCGCCTTACACTCACCCACACAGTCAGCGCTTATCATAAGCTCGGCGTCAACTCTCAGCTCTCCCTGCTCTATTCTCGCGCGCACGTCAGTTGCCACACAGCTACACTCAAACACCACGACCTCTCCATCTATATCAGCGGAGCTCTCGTATTTTACGGGCAGCTTGACTGTCGCGCTGTACACCTCTCCGTCTTTTTTGTAGACGACGCAAAGCTCGGCGCTTCCGCTGAATACGTATCTTGAGTCAAGTGTCTCGCACCGCTCAAAGTAAACGTTCGCAAGCGTATCTATAAGCTCTGCGTCCTCAGGTATTCCTACGCCCGTAAGCGGAACACGCTCACTAAAGGTGAAATTTGAATTCTGACAAGTAAGCAACCGCCTCGCCGACACCTCCGCCACGCGGCACTCACACTCGTTCTTTGTTGAATAGACGTCGCTTGTATACACGGTCTCGCAGTTCTTAGAGGCAAAAGCCTCGATAAGTATTCCCATACCGCACTCCGCAAACGAATCGTTCACGCTCACCGACATCTCCGAGAGCACGCCTCGAACTCGGCAAAGTCCGTCGGACGTACCCAAGGAAACCTCCACTCCGCCGTCAAACGGGATACTTTGCGTAAGCTTTCTGTATTCTCCGCTGTTCTCAGATACGCACAAAAGTCCCAGCAATACCTTGCCTCGGCACGCAACTCCGTCCGAGGTACATTCGCTGCTCTCCACGCAAACGCTTGCGTCAGCACTAACCACACGGACGTCGTCGCTTGGCAGCGGCACAGAGGTGTTGAGCGTTATCGTATCCGACACACCGCTGTCGCACACAAGACACTCGCAGGTGCGCTCCTGTGTGTACACAGACGTTGGATCTACCTCAGTCAGAATAGACGTTTCGGTCGTTCGCTTGCCGTATACTCTGACAGTCGGGCGAAGCCTGCAACGCACGCTCAGGCGTCTTGGAGAGCTCACTCTTGCGCTCACGCTCTCAGGCGCTACCGTACAGAGCACGTTGATGCTTTCAGTCTCACACTCGCCACGCTCGTAAGGCACGCTGAAGCTGTATTCCCCCGACAAGGGCGCTGTATACAATCCACCGTCAGCCCCTACGTAAAGGACCTGATAATCCACCGTTCCGTTCAACTCAACGGTATCCGCTGAGGCGTATCTTGCGGGCGGCAGAGGCGTGGCGGATACGCAAAGAACACGCCTTATCTCGACCTGATAGTCGGGCAACGTAAGCTCAGCGCTCGTTTCAGTTCCGAAGCTCCTCTCGCAAAGGCTTACCGTAAAATATCCGTTTTCCCTTTCGTTTATCATATCAATTCTCCTTTTTCTCGATTTGCCTTGATAGTTACGCTAAATTATATGTAACGCGCAAAAAAATTATTACTGCCGTATATATCCGCATATATAAGGGAAAATAGCCAGTATCAGTTGACAATTTCAGCATTAAATGCTATAATATATTATGTATGCTTATTTTTATTTTAAGGAAAGGCGAACGTAAATGGTAACTATCACAGACGTGCTTCCGCGCAGCCGCGCCGAAAAGGCGGGTGTCTTGGCGGGTGACGTGCTCGTTTCAATAAACAAACATCAAATAAACGACGTTCTTGATTACCGCTTTTATCTTGCGAATAAAAGCGTTACGCTCGTTATTCTGCGAGACGGTAAGCAAAAAAAGATCAAGATAAAAAAGCAGGAATACGATGATATAGGTCTTGACTTCGAGACCCCGCTTATGGATAAAAAGCATTCTTGTGAAAACAAGTGTGTGTTCTGCTTTATAGACCAGCTCCCTAAGGGTATGCGCAGCTCGCTGTACTTTAAGGACGACGACTCCCGTCTCTCCTTCCTGCACGGCAACTATATAACGCTTACCAATCTTCACGATGAGGACATAGAGCGCATAATAAATATGCATATATCCCCTGTTAACGTCTCCGTTCATACCACAAATCCCGAGCTTCGCGTCAAAATGATGAAGAACAAGCGCTCGGGAGAGGTGCTTTCATATCTTGGGAAGCTTGCCGAAGCGGGAATCAGCCTTTGCTGTCAGATAGTGCTATGCAAGGGGCTTAACGACGGCGCTGAGCTCGACCGCACTATGTGCGACCTTGAGGCGCTCGCGCCCGCTATGCAGAGCACCTCTATCGTCCCCGCGGGACTTACGAAATTCCGTGACGGACTGTATGAGCTTGAGGCATTCACGCCCGACGAATGCGCCGCCGTTATAAGACAAGTAACGGAATTTGGCGATATGTGCAAGGTAAAGCACGGAACTCGTCTCTTTTACCCTGCTGATGAGCTTTACATCAAGGCAGGTCTGCCGCTTCCAAATGACGACTTCTACGAGGATTACTCGCAGATACAGAACGGAGTCGGAATGCTGACGGATATGCGTGAGTGTGTCACCGCGGAGCTTGAGAATGAGGAAAAATACGCTCCGTATAATGGTGTTGAGCGCACGGTCTCAATAGCAACGGGACACGCCGCGAGGGAGCATATTCAAGCTATCGCGAATGAGATACATAAGCGATTTGACAAAATAAGAATAAACGTTTACGCAATAGACAACTGCTTTTTCGGTGACAGCATAACCGTCTCGGGTCTGCTCACCGGAAAGGACATAATAGAGCAGCTCAGCGATAAGCCGCTTGGAGACGAGCTTCTGATACCTGCCTCTTGTCTGAGGTCTGAGGGAGATGTGCTGCTCGATGACGTCTCTCCCGAGGATATAGCGACGGCACTCGGCGTACACGTAAGAGCAGCAGACAGCGACGCAGAGGCGTTCTTGGCGGCTGTTCTCGGAATATGATGATAAAGATTTAGGAGATATAAAATGGCAAAACCGATAGTCGCCATCGTAGGCAGACCTAACGTTGGCAAAAGCACGCTTTTTAATAAGCTTATAGGAGAAAGACGCTCCATTGTTGAGGATACTCCGGGTGTCACCCGTGACAGGATATACGGAGAATGCGAGTGGTGCGGCAGAAAATTCAGTCTTATAGATACTGGCGGAATAGAGCCCAAGACCGACGATATCATACTCAAGCAGATGCGCTTTCAGGCTGAGATCGCTATTGAGAACGCAGACGTCATTCTCTTTATGTGTGACGTTCGCACGGGACTTACGGCATCTGACCGTGATATCGCGGTAATGCTCCAGAAGAGCGGAAAGCCCATCATTCCCTGTATCAACAAGTGTGACAGCGTAGGACAGCTTCCTTTTGAGTTTTACGAGTTCTACGAGCTCGGCTTTGACTGCGAGCCCATCGCTCTTTCCTCCGTTCACGGAAGCGGAACGGGCGATATACTTGACGCGGTCTTGAAGTCTCTTCCCGAATACACCCCCGACGAGGAGGACGATGACAGCATAAAGGTCGCTGTTATCGGTAAGCCTAACGCCGGTAAATCCTCGATAATCAACAAGATAGTCGGACAAAACCGCCTTATCGTTTCGGATATCGCGGGAACGACACGTGACGCGGTAGACACTATCGTTGAAAACGAGCACGGAAAGTTCACCTTCATCGATACAGCAGGCATCCGCCGTGCCTCAAAGATAAACGACAAAATAGAAAAATACAGCGTTCTCCGCGCTCATATGGCGGTGGAAAGAGCGGATGTTTGCCTTATTATGATAGACGCGGGCACGGGTATTACCGAACAGGACGAAAAGATTGCCGGAATTGCGCACGAGGCAGGCAAGGCTTGTATCATCGTCGTAAACAAGTGAGACAGCATTGAAAAGGACAACAGCACCACCAACACCTTCAACGAGCGCATACACACCGCTCTTGCTTATATGCCGTATGCTCCCATAGTCTACGTTTCGGCGCTTACAGGACAAAGAGTCGTTACTCTGTTTGAGCATATCAAGTACGTCCACAATCAAGCCAATACGAGAATATCCACGGGTATGCTCAACGACGTGCTGGCGGACGCTACCATGAGGGCTCAGCCGCCCTCCGATAAGGGTAAGCGACTCAAGATATACTATATGACACAGGTCAGCGTTGCTCCCCCCACGTTCGTTTTGTTCTGCAACAACGCGGAGCTCTTCCACTTCTCCTACCAGAGATATATTGAGAATTGCTTAAGACAGACCTTTGGCTTCAGCGGAACTCCCATAAAGCTGATAGTCAAGGCAAAGGGAGACGACTGATGGCTATCAAGGGCTTACTTTTTGACTTTAACGGAACTTTGTTCTTTGACAGCGATATTCAGCTTGACGCCTTCAAGCGTTGCTACGCGAGATACGGCATCACGCCACCCGATGACGACTATATAGTCAAGAACATCTTCGGTATGCAGAACGCGGCTATATTCAAGGAATACTTTTTTTCGGACGCGACAGATGAGCAGATAGAGGATTTTATCCACTTCAAGGAAAAGACCTATATCTCGCTTTGTAAAGAGAATAAGGACAGATTGTATTTTTGCGAGGGTGCTGACGAAATGCTTGACTATCTCAAGGAAAAAGGCATACCCGTATGTATAGCGACAGGCTCTGAGAGGGAGAACGTTGAGTTTT
The DNA here is from genome assembly GCA_045536665.1 of Eubacteriales bacterium. GTDB lineage: Bacteria > Bacillota > Clostridia > Oscillospirales > CAG-272 > HGM12713. The sequence continues at coordinate 7,928 of JAZSNX010000019.1, read as the reverse complement.
ACTTTGAGTGTCTCGGGCTTGGGCGTTGGTTTACCTACGATACCATAGTTTATACCGACGGCACGTTCCGCGGCAAGCCCTACCCCGACATATATCTGCTCGCGGCAAAAAGACTTGGACTTGAGGCGTGTGAGTGCGCTGTGTTTGAGGACGCGGGCGGCGGAATGAGAGCGGCAAACGCCGCGGGAGCGGGCAAGACCGTTGCTCTTTACGAGCCATGGCTTCCCTCACCTATACCCGAAGACGTCAAGGTCGACGCTATATACCATACGCTCAAGGATTTCAGGAGCGTGCTCCGACAGCTTGGAGTAAATTGATTTTTGAAAGGCAAAATTATGTTTGTAGATAACGTAAAAATTTATATAAAGGCAGGTGACGGCGGAAACGGTGCTATCGCCTTTCACCGTGAGAAATACATTTCACACGGCGGTCCAGACGGCGGCGACGGCGGTCACGGCGGAAATATAGTTTTCCGTGTTGACGAGGGCACGAACACGCTCCTCGCGTTCCGCTACAAGCACAAATTCGTAGCCGCTAACGGAGAGAACGGCAAGGGCAATAAGTTTCACGGAAAGACTGCCGAGGACCTCATCATATCCGTTCCCCCCGGAACTATTATACGTGACACGGCAAGTGGCAAGGTCATTCACGATATGACCGATAACGACGGCGCTGACTACATCTGCTGCAAGGGCGGCAGAGGCGGCTGGGGCAACAGGCACTTCGCTACGCCCACACGTCAGATACCTATGTTCGCAAAAAACGGCACAAAGGGTGAGGAAAAGGAAGTCACGCTTGAGCTCAAGATGCTCGCTGACGTCGGTCTTATCGGATACCCAAGCGTTGGAAAGTCATCTATACTGTCCTGCATAAGTGCGGCAAAGCCAAAGATCGCGGATTACCACTTCACCACACTGTCCCCTAATCTCGGTGTTGTTCGCACGGGAGCTGAAAGCGGCTTCGTGGCGGCGGATATCCCCGGGCTTATCGAGGGCGCTTCCGAAGGGCTCGGACTTGGTCACGCGTTCCTTCGCCACGTCGACAGATGCAGGCTTCTGCTTCACGTGGTAGATATCTCCTGCTTTGAGGGCAGAGACCCCGTAGAGGATATCAAGCTTATAAACAATGAGCTTGAAAAATACAGCCCCGCGCTCGCTCTCCGTCAGCAGATAATCGTCGCAAATAAATGTGACGCGCTTGTCAGAGAATACGTCGATATAGACGCCTTTGAGGCATACGTAAAGGAGCTTGACTGCCCCCTTATCTATGTCTCCGCGGCAACGGGAGAGGGCCTTGACGAGCTTATCCGCATGTGCGCCGAGCACTTGGCAGAGCTCCCACCCATGCTCGTTTACGAGAGAGAATATATGCCCGAGGACGAGTTCGTCGAAAAAGGCAAGGAGACGACTATACGACGTGAGAACGACACCTTCTACGTTGAGGGTGAGTGGCTCTACAATCTTATGGGACAGATAAACTTCGACGACTACGAGTCGATGAACTACTTCCAAAAGGTGTTGCGCAACAGCGGTGTATTCGATATGCTCGAGGAAAAGGGCTGTACCGAGGGACATACGGTCTCTATGTACGACTTTGAATTCGAATACGTTAAGTAAATTGGAAATTGAAAGATAGAAGTAGGAAGGAGTATATTTATGAATATTTGGCACGACTTTCCCGCCGACGGAATAACGCCCGACGATTTCACAGCGGTCGTAGAGATACCCAAGCACAGCAATTGCAAATATGAGCTTGACAAGCAAACGGGTCTTCTGCGTCTTGACCGTATTCTTTATACCTCAACGCACTACCCCGCCAACTACGGCTTTATTCCCCGAACTTATGCCGACGACAAGGACCCCCTTGACGTACTCGTGCTTTGCGACGAGCCTCTCGTCCCTCTTACGCTCGTTCGTGTCTACCCCATAGGAGTTATGCGAATGATAGACGGCGGCGCGCTCGACGATAAGATAATCGCTATTCCCTTTTCCGACCCTACCTACAACCATATAAAGTCTATCGACGAGCTTCCGCCGCACGTATTCGATGAGATCATGCACTTCTTCACCGTTTACAAGCAGCTTGAAAACAAGCAGACGGCTGTCAAGGAGCTTTTCACGGCAAAGGAAGCCAAGGAAATAATCGCTAACTGCATAAAGAGCTACAAGGAAAAATACGTACAATGAAGAAAAATTATCAGCTGATGCTTGACAAGGTGATCGACGGCATCACAAGCAGCGGTGAGCGTCCGCGGCTTTTGCTGCACGCCTGCTGCGCTCCCTGCTCAAGCTACGTGCTCGAGTATCTGTCAAAATATTTTTCCATTACCCTGCTGTTCTACAACCCCAATATCTCCCCCAAGGAAGAACATGATTTTCGTCTTACCGAGCTACGCAGGCTGGTCTGTGAGATGGAGCTTGGAGAGTGTGTTGACATAGTGGAATGTGATTACGAGCCCGAGCGCTTTTTTGAGATAGCGAAAGGGCTTGAGAGCTTGCCCGAGGGTAAAGAAAGATGCCGCCGTTGCTACGAGCTTCGCCTCAAAAAAACAGCGAAAATAGCTTCTGAGGGTGGCTTTGATTTCTTCACCACAACGCTATCCATAAGCCCGTATAAAAACGCGGAATGGCTTTGCGAGATAGGTGAAGGATTGGCAGATACGCACGGCGTGAGCTACTTGTTCTCAGACTTCAAGAAAAAAGGGGGCTACAAGCGCTCCTGCGAGTTATCCGCAAAGCACTCTCTTTACCGTCAGGACTTTTGCGGCTGCGTATATTCTAAGATTGAAAGAGATAGGAGGTGCGAGCTTGGCAATCTCAAAAATTAAAAGATCATTTGGCACAACAAGAATAATTGTCATCGGATTTTTGACCATAATCCTTATTGGAACGGCGCTGCTTATGCTTCCCATATCGAGCGCAGACGGCACTCCTACGAGTCTGCTTGACGCTATGTTCACCGTCGTCAGCTCGTCCTGTGTCACAGGACTTACCGTGGTAGACACGGCAACCCACTGGAGCGCCTTTGGGCACACAGTTATACTTGTGCTTATACAAATAGGCGGACTTGGGTTTATGACTATGGCGGTACTGCTTTCTCTGCTTATAAAGAGAGCCGTGACGCCTAAGGAGCGTATGCTGCTTGCGGCGTCATATAACCTTGATAGCTATGAAAGCACCATGCAGATAGTCAGACGAGTTGCCATAGGCACATTCGCCTTCGAGCTTGTGGGTGCGCTTATTCTCGCCATTCGCTTTATTCCCGATTTCGGCTTGGCGAGCGGAATATACAAGAGCATCTTCCACTCTGTCTCGGCGTTCTGTAACGCGGGCTTTGATATTATTGGAGTGGGCAATCCCGAGATAACGGAAATGTCCTATTACGCTGACGATTACGTAATAAACATAACTCTTACGCTTCTGATAATAATAGGCGGTATAGGCTTTATTGTTTGGAGCGATCTTGTAAATTTCGTCACAAAGCGAAAAAGGATATCCGTGTATTCTCAATTTGTTTTGGTAATAACAATTGCACTTATCGTAACAGGCGCGGTTGCGTTCTCCATCTTTGAGTGGAACAATCCCAACACGCTTGGAGCGCTTGAAAGCATACCGAAAAAGATAACAGCAGCTGTCTTTCAGTCCTCAACGTGGCGTACCGCGGGCTTTGCGACTATCCACAACGCGGACTTCACACAGGGCTCACAGATACTCGGCATCATTCTTATGTTTATCGGCGGAGCATCTGGCTCTACAGCGGGCGGTGTTAAGGTCGGTACGATAGGCGTGCTTATATTCACAGTCTGGTGTAGCGCTATCGGAAAAAAGCGCGCTATATTCAGAAGCAGGACCATCACAACGGAGAGCTTTGTCAGAGCCGTAACCGTTGTATGTGTCCAGATAGCGGCGGTGCTCGTCGGTCTCATTGTTTTGGTCGCCAACGCGGGGCTTGACATTATGAGTATGCTCTACGAGGTAGTCTCCGCTATCAGTACGGTAGGCGTCTCAATGGGTATCACCGCTTCCCTGCCCACCATATCAAAGATAGCGCTCTGCTGTCTTATGTTCTTTGGACGCGTGGGAATACTCACCGTTACTCTCGCGGTAATGCGCAATCAATCGGGCAGCGAGCCCAATGTCAAATATCCCGAAGCTAAAATGCTTATAGGTTAAGGAGAAAATATATGAAAAGCTTTTGTATTATAGGTCTTGGTAAATTCGGTATGTCCCTTGCGCGCACGCTTGCGGCTGAGGGAAAGCAAGTAATGGTCATCGATATCGACGCGGACAAGATAAACGCCATTGCGGATTTCGTAACCAACGCGGTTATCGGAGACCCTACAAATGAGACCGTTCTGCGCTCTTGCGGAGTGAACGCGTATGACTGCGCGGTCGTATGTATGGCAAAGGACATAAACGCCAACATACTTCTCACCATAATGCTCAAGGAGCAGGGTGTGAAAAAGGTCGTTGCTCGAGCGATAAACGAGGGACATCAAAAGGTGCTCGAGCACATCGGCGTCGATATGATAATATTCCCCGAAAACGATATGGGAGAAAAGATAGGATTTTTGCTTGCGCGTGAGAACGTGACCGAGTTTATTGAATTCCACGGCTATCAGATAATCGAAATAAATGTGCCCGCGTCTTGGGTAGGCAAAGACCTTATAGCGCTTGAGATAAGAAAAAAATACGGCGTCAATGTCCTTGCCGTGAACGACAAGGACGGAAACGTCACCGTTTCTCCCCTTCCCACAAGAGTATTCGGAGAGAACGAAAAGGTATCCGTAATCGGCACGGACAAGGATATCGACAAGCTGACAAAGCAGCTTTAAGTCAAAAAGCAGAGTTCTTTTGAGCTCTGCTTTTTTTATACATATTAAGTAATTTATCGGCAAATAATATACATATAATTTTATTATAAGCGTAAGAAAGGAATATATGTATATGAACAAGCCGCAGATAGTCAGGTGCACAGCACGGGAAATACTTGATAGCAGAGGCAATCCAACAGTTGAGGCGTCGGTCTTTCTCACCGACGGAACGGTAGGTATGGCGAGCGTGCCATCGGGCGCTTCCACGGGAATTTATGAGGCGCACGAAAAGAGAGATAAAAACCCCGCAAGGTACGGTGGTAAGGGTGTTGAGGATGCGGTCTGCTCAGTCAGCCGCCGCATATCCCCCGCGATCAGTGGGATAAACGCCACGGAGCAGGCTGAGCTTGATCGTGTGCTCATTCAGCTTGACGGAACACCCGATAAATCATTTTTGGGTGCTAACGCTATGCTGGCAGTCTCTCTCGCCGCCGCGCGTGCCGCCGCAAACTGGTATCATTTACCGCTCTATAAGTATCTCGGTGGGCTCGACGCCTATCGTCTGCCCGTGCCTATGATGAATATTCTCAATGGCGGAGCGCACGCCTCGAATAACGTTGAAATTCAGGAATTTATGGCAGTTCCGACAGGATTCGCGAGATTTTCCGAGGCTTTACGGGCAGGTAGTGAGGTATACCACGAGCTTGGACGTCTCCTGAAAGAACGGAAGCTTTCAACAGCGGTTGGAGACGAGGGTGGCTTTGCGCCAACGCTCTCGAGCGACGAGGAAGCTATCGAGCTTATCTGCGAGGCTATTACAAGAGCGGGATATGACACCGAGCGTATTCGTATCGCGCTTGACGCGGCTGCGTCTGAATGGTACTACGAAGCGAGCGGCGCTTACGTTATGCCAAAGACCGAACGAAAAATGACAACTCCCGAGCTTATCGAATATTGGGAAAAGCTCATAGAGAAATATCCCGTTATAATGTCGGTTGAGGACGCGCTTGACCAGCGTGACAACGATGGCTGGGTAACGTTGACGCAACGGCTTGGCGAAAAAATAATGCTTGTTGGTGACGACCTGTTCGTGACCAACGCAAAGCGTCTTACTTCGGGAATCGAGTCGGGCATTGCCAACTCTATTCTTATAAAGCCAAATCAGATAGGCACGCTCACCGAAACGCTCGACACGATCCACATTGCTAAAAATGCCGACTATCGATTTATTATCTCACACCGTTCGGGTGATACGGAGGACACGACAATCGCGGACATTGCCGTTGCTCTCGGCGCGCAGTTTATTAAGACAGGCGCTCCGTGCAGAAGCGAGCGTGTGGCAAAATACAACCGACTGCTCCGTATAGAATCCTCTCTCAATAGCTCCGCGCGCTACGGCTTTTCCAATATGCCCACCGCCTACTCTCAGACATTTGAGATATAATAGGACGCGTGATGTTTTTTGAGGGGAACTTCTTTGGGGAAGTTTTCCTCAAACTCCCCTCAGGAACTTTAAAGAAATAAGCTTTATTTGCCCATAAAAATAAGAATAAAACTCGTCGGCGCTCATTGCGTCCGACGAGTTTTTTCATTAGAGACAAAAGTATAAAACTACTCACCAATAATATTGGTGTAATTAGTCTCATTCTTTAAGTTTCCTTAAAGGGGATCGGGGGAAACTTCCCCAAAGAAGTTTCCCCCAAAAAACACTTATTATATCAGCCAACGACTGTTGTATCGACAGGCTGCTCTTCCTTAACGACGTCAACGTTATGGTAGCACTGCATACCCGTACCTGCGGGAATGAGCTTACCGATAATAACGTTCTCCTTAAGTCCGACAAGGTGGTCGACCTTACCCTTGATAGCCGCCTCGGTAAGAACCTTGGTGGTCTCCTGGAAGGAAGCCGCGGGCAGGAATGATTCGGTCTGAAGAGATGCCTTAGTGATACCGAGAAGCTCGGGAGCACCCTCTGCAACTGAAAGGTGAGTCTCTCCTGCCTCGATACGAGCAAGGATCTTATTGTTCTCTTCCTCGAATTCTGTCATATCAACAAGCGAGCCTACGAGCATCTCCGTGTCTCCGCTCTCGGAAATACGGATCTTTCTGGTCATCTGACGTGCGATTATCTCGATGTGCTTATCGTTTACGTTACACTCCTGAGAACGGTAAACCTTCTGAGTTTCTCTGGTGATATACTCGTAAACAGCGTCAAGTCCGAGAATTCTCATAATATCGTTAGGCGCTTTATTGCCCTCAGTAAGAGCGTCGCCGATCTCGACCTCATCGCCTGTCTTAACGCAAAGTCTCATACCGAAGGGTATAGGATAGCGAGCGACCTCGATAGAGTCTGCAACGATAGCCACCTCATTGGTGTTAAGATTCTCGCCCGTATGAACGTGAACGATACCCTTATGCTCTGTCATAACGGCAGGCTTCTTGGGAGTTCTCGCCTCAAAGAGCTCTTCAACTCTGGGAAGACCCTGCGTGATATCGCTTCCTGCGACACCACCCGAGTGGAAGGTACGCATCGTAAGCTGAGTACCGGGCTCACCGATAGACTGAGCTGCTATGATACCAACTGCCTCACCGACCTTAACGAGGTTGCCCGAAGCGAGGTCAGCACCGTAGCAGTGCGCGCAGATACCGCGCTTTGCGTGACACTGAATAGCCGTTCTTATATAAACTCTCTCAATACCCGCAGCCTCGATAGCCTTTGCCTGCTCCTCGGTGATCATCTCGTCGTCGCCTACGATAACGTTACCGTTTGCGTCAACGACATCGCCGATAGTAAATCTACCAACGATTCTATCGGACAGAGGCTCAAGCACGCTTCCGACCTTATCGTCGTAAATAGTGCTTACCCAAGCTCCCTTGGTCGTATCACATTTATCCTCGTAAACGATGACTTCCTGAGATACGTCAACAAGACGTCTTGTGAGGTATCCGGAGTCAGCAGTACGAAGAGCCGTATCGGACAGAGACTTACGAGAACCCTTAGCTCCCATAAAGTACTCAAGGATATTAAGACCCTCACGGAAGTTAGACTTAATGGGAAGCTCGATAGTCTTACCGTTGGTAGCGAACATAAGTCCACGCATACCCGCAAGCTGTC
>JAZSNX010000222.1:0-2490 GCA_045536665.1 Eubacteriales bacterium | reverse complement strand
CGTTATTCCCATATCAAAGATCACTATGGGATTCGCTACCGGAGGGCTTGATTACGGTGCGAAAAAGTTCACACCTGCTCACAATTCCGGCGCGGGCGGCGGTACAAACATTACAATAACACCTCTCGGGTTTCTGACAGTAAGCCCCTCGGCAGATGTCAAGCTTGTTCCTCTCGCCGATGCGGCATCGAGCGTCGATAAAGTAGCAAGCCTGATCGAGCATGCTCCCGAGCTTATCAGTCGCATCAAGGACTCATTGTCATAAATTTTAACTCATATTTGTGCCGCCTTTGCAAAAACTATTTTTGCGGAGGAAGTAATATGAGAGATAATCGAAACGCGATAATAATTGCAATTTTGGTGCTTTGTATCATCATAATGATGATGACTATTGTTGCATCCGCCAGCTTTGAGCGAGGTCTCAGCGCAAGATCCGCAACGCTTTACGAGCCTGTTACCGAAAGCTTTGTCTTTGAAAAGGATGCGGACAGGCGTATGCCTATGGCCAGCACCACAAAGATTATGACAGCACTTGTCGCCATAGAGAGCTGCGATATCAAGGAAGAGGTTCAAATACCAAAGGAAGTCGTGGGGATCGAGGGATCTTCACTCTACTTACTCGAAGGAGACGTGCTTACAGTAGAGGACCTACTGTATTCCCTGCTCTTGCAAAGCGCTAACGATGCTGCTGTCGCTCTGGCGCTCAAGGTGTCCGGCGACATAGCAAGCTTTACCGAGCTGATGAACAATAGGGCCCACGATATGGGGCTTTTCAATACACATTTTGAAAATCCTCACGGGCTACACTCCGAAAACCACTACACTACCGCGCATGACCTTGCAATAATAGCGGCAAATGCGCTTAAAAACCCAATTTTCAAAAAGATAGCTTCAACCTACAAGTATACGTTTATGCTCTCCGGAAAGAGCCGCACAGTAGTTAACCACAACAAGCTCTTACGCTCGTATGACGGAGCGATAGGAGTAAAAACAGGCTTCACAAAGAATTCCGGAAGATGCCTTGTATCTGCCGCAGAGCGAGACGGTGTCACGATGATAGCAGTAACGCTGAATGCTCCCGACGATTGGCGCGATCATACAGCACTGCTTGATTATGGATTCGACTCCTACGAGGCAGTTCCGCTAAGCGAGATTACCGATACCGAATTCAGCATCGGTGTTATGGATTCGGATACAGAAACGGTAGCGGCTACGATACAAAATGCTTCCGAGATCAAGCTGATCAGAAAACGCGGGGGCGAAGATTTTTCGGCTAGGGTGGATATCAAGCCCTATGCGGTAGCACCTATAATGAAGGGCGACAAGCTGGGCGAGATAGTTATAACCTACGGCTCATCCGAATATGCAAGAGCAGATATCGTCGCTTCTTGTAGCGTAAAACAAAGAAACAAAACAAAAAAACATATTTTTTCAGACTTATTTAATACACGGGAGAACTAATCGTGCAAAAAATCAGGCTTCAGAAGTTTATAGCAGATGCGGGAATTATGTCAAGACGCGCAGCTGAGGATGAAATACGAAACGGCAATATATCCGTAAACGGGCACGTTGCCCAGCTCGGAACAAAGGTCGACCCTGCCTCAGACCTCGTTACCTATCGAGGAAAAAGGGTGCAGCTTGAGCGCCGTAAATTCACATATATTCTGATGAACAAGCCCAGAGGATATCTTTCCTCCACCTCAGACGATAGAGGCAGAAAATGTGTCACGGATCTTATCGACGGCGTATCCGCAAGGATATACCCTGTCGGCAGACTTGACCTGATATCCGAGGGAATACTTCTCCTTACCGATGACGGCGAGCTCAAAAACAGACTTACTCACCCAAGCCATACGATACCGAAGGTGTATCGCGTTAAGGTGGGGGGATCTGTCAGCGATGAGCAATACGATATCCTTACTTCCCCACTCGAAATTGACGGATACACCATCAGACCTGTCGAGGTATCGGTCGCTTCTGCGGACGATAGCGGAACCGTACTAAAAATGACACTTTACGAGGGGCGCAACAGGCAGATAAGAAAGATGTGCGAGGAGGCCGGCCTTACCGTCAAAAGGTTATCGCGCGTTTCGATAGGAAAGCTCAAGCTTGACGGAATGCCCGTAGGCAAGTGGCGATACCTTACGGACGACGAGGTTGAGTATCTCTATAAAGCGACCAAGGGGTAAGCGTTATGTTCAAAATTCAACCTATTCAATCCCCCGAGGAGCAGAAAAAAGTTGCTCACCACTGCGGCGCGGAATACCGTGACGGATATTTCGCTTACGCCATGAGGGATGCAAATACCGGCGAGCTTATGGGGTTCTCGCAATTTGAGATATCGGAGGGCGAAGGCTACATATCCGACATAAGACCCGCAGTCGGCAACGACTTTGAGGCCATGTTCATTCTCGGCCGCGCCACGATGAATTTCATTGATCTTTGCGGCGCGCACAAAGCGAAAGCTCCGCACTCCGCGGCAGATGTAAC
>JAZSNX010000011.1:0-8947 GCA_045536665.1 Eubacteriales bacterium | reverse complement strand
TGCAGAGGTTTTTAATGATCAATTTGGTTATTATGACGATGCAGTTGTGTTTCTGCCTGTTGCAGAACAGATTGTAAAGGAGATAAGAGATGGCAACTTGGAGTGGAATTCGGTATAAATTGGAAAACGACTATCTTGCTGTATCATTGCGGGGCCACATTCAGTATTACTGCACTTCTTATAACAAAAGTCCCGATCATCATGGAAGAGCCTCTATTAGATTGGATGGACAAGAATTAATCAGCGGCTGTTATTGGAATAATTGGAGTAAAGTTTATTTGTTTCTTCATGATGAAATATACGAAAAGCGAATGACAGAAAATTACGCATATATGGATGATACAGCACTGAAATTAGGTGTATTCAGCCCGCATGCCTTTTATCGAGCTTTTGAAGAATTTGACAACCAAAGCATTGAGGAAAGCTTGAACAGTGAAAACATCATTGTTCGTATTTTCGCCATACTTGATCGAAGAGTTGGAAAAAGACGATTGATAAATATGCATCGTACGTTAAATCCTCAAGAGGAAGTTTTTAATTTATTTTACTCAATTCGAATCAATGCAGAGGGCATCGCATTGAATTAATACTTTAACCCCGACAGACCTTGAAAATCTGTCGGGGTTTTTATTTGTTTTCTGCGGTTCAATTTTTGTTATCTGTGGGGTAGACCGGTAGACCTGCAGTCTCCCCTACCGTGTGTCAGGCAAATATTTTGTGAATTCTCCGCTAAGAGTATCTCCACTTTCATACGGTGTTCTTTTTTGCTTTTATTCACTGCTCACGGAACACGACGTTGCCCGTTTTGTGGTCCATAGACTCGACTATGGCGAGCGACTCAAGCTGATATCCGAGATTTCTTATGCTTCTTCCGCCATACTGGAAGCCTTTTTCTATAACTATTCCTATTCCCTCAACGGTAGCTCCCGCAGCCTCGCTTATCGAGATAAGCCCCTGAAGCGCGCAGCCGTTGGCAAGAAAATCATCAACTATAAGAATATGGTCGTCAGACGACAAAAACTTTTTGGAAACGATGACCTTATTTTTATTCTTATGGGTAAAGGATTCGACCTCTGCCGTATACATATCGCCATCTATATTTATGCTCTTTGCCTTCTTGGCGAACACCATAGGAACGCCAAAGCAACGGGCTACCGCATAGGCTATCGCGATACCGGACGCCTCAATGGTGAGCACCTTTGTTATCTTTTTATCGGCAAAGCGTCTATGAAATTCCCTGCCTACCTCATCAAGAAGCTCAACATCCATCTGATGGTTAAGAAAGCTGTCTACCTTAAGTACGTTGCCTTCCTTGACGATACCGTCCTTCAAAATACGTTCTTCCAAAAAATTCATATATACATTCTCCCTAAAACACAAATAGCGTTACGATTATTTTAGCACATTTCAGGTCATATGTCAATAAGGCAAAAATGCTGAGCGAAAAAATCTTGTAAAATCGGCTTTTTTGCCATCAAAATACGTCGAATTTGTTGACAAAGTAAGTAAATCGTGATATAATTTCTATTATCTATATATACTAAATAGAGAAGGTAAAAAAATGATCTGGTCAAAAGAAGAAACGCTCCCCAGAGAGCAGATAGAGGCGTTACAGCTTGAGCGCCTAAAGGAAACAGTAAACAGGGTATACGCCAAGGTGCCCGCTTACGCAAAAAAAATGGACGACGCGGGAGTAAGACCCGAGGACATCAATTGTTTATCTGACCTCGCGAAGCTTCCCTTTGTAACAAAGCAGGATATGAGAGACAACTATCCCTTCGGTCTTTTCGCGGTGGATAAGGATAGCCTTGTTAGGATACACGCCTCCAGCGGAACTACGGGAAAGCCCACTGTCGTAGGATATACGAAAGGCGACCTTGAAACGTGGACGGAATGTGTATCGCGTATCGCCTGTATGGGCGGTGCGAGCGAGCACGACGTAGCTCAGATATGCTTTGGCTACGGAATGTTCACAGGCGCGCTTGGCTTGCACTACGGACTTGAGAATATAGGCGCGGCGATAGTTCCCTCCTCCACGGGCAACTCGCAAAAGCAGATAATGTATATGCAGGATTTCGAGACATCGCTTCTCGTGGCTACTCCCTCTTACGCCCTCAGGCTCGCAGAGGTAGCGCGCGAGATGGGAATTGAGCCTGAAAAGGACTTAAAGGTAAAGATAGCGCTCGTCGGAAGCGAGCTTCTCACCGACGCTATGCGTGAGGAGATGCACAAGTTCTGGGGCAAGGAGCTGCTCATAACCTCAAACTACGGAATGAGTGAGCTAATGGGCCCAGGTGTTTCGGGCGAATGCCTCGAGCATTGCGGTATGCACATCAACGAGGACTACTTTATCCCCGAGATAATCGACCCCGCCACGGGAGAGGTGCTCCCCGAGGGTGAGCAGGGCGAGCTCGTTATCACCTGTATCAAGAAAGAGGGACTTCCCCTTATCCGTTACAGGACAAAGGACATCACACGCCTCTTTTACGAAAAGTGCAAGTGCGGAAGAACGTTCTGCCGTATGGAAAATCTTTCTGGAAGAAGCGACGATATGCTCAAGATACGCGGCGTAAACGTATTCCCGAGCCAGATAGAAGAGGTCATACTCAGCGTTGAGGAGCTTGGACCTCACTACGAGATAATACTTGAGAGAGAGGGATATCTCGACAAGCTCACCGTAAAGGTCGAGCTCGCGCACAGCACAGACTCGTTCGCGGTGCTTGAGAAGATAACCGCGGAGGTAAGAAACAAGCTCAAGATAATACTTGGACTTGACGCAAAGGTAATGCTTGAATCCCCCAATACCTTGCAGAGATTTGAGGGAAAGGCTAAGAGAGTAAAGGACTTAAGGAGTAAATAAAATGGCAAACAAAACAATTATGCTCGGAAACGAGGCTATCGCAAGAGGCGCGTATGAGGCAGGCGTTAAGCTGTCCAGCGCATATCCCGGAACACCGAGTACAGAAATAAGCGAGTATCTCGCGAAATATGATGAGGTATACACCGAGTGGGCTCCCAACGAAAAGGTGGCGGCTGAGGTCGCTATCGGAGCGTCTATATCGGGTGTGCGAAGCCTTGCTTGTATGAAGCACGTCGGTCTTAACGTAGCAAGCGACCCGCTCTACACCTTCTCTTATACAGGAGTTGGCGGCGGCTCTGTTTTCGTAGTTGCCGACGACCCCGGCCTTGCAAGCTCGCAGAACGAGCAGGATACAAGAATGATCGCTCGCGCGTCTCACGTTCCAGTGCTTGAGCCGTCCGACAGTCAAGAAGCAAAGGACTTCTTGAAGTACGGCTATGAGCTTAGCGAAAAGTACGACACCCCCGTAATACTTCGCACCACCACAAAGCTCGCTCACTCTCAGAGCGCGGTAGAGCTTTGCGACAGAGTAGAGGTGGCAGACAAGGATTACGAGAGAAAGCCTCAGAAGTACGTTATGATGCCCGCTTCGGCTATCGGCAGACACATTTTTGTCGAGGATAGAGAGAAGCGTATGGCTGACGATGCCGCTGACTTCCCCGTCAATAAGATGGAGATAAACGACAAAAAGATAGGCTTTATCACCTGCGGTATCGCTTACCAGTACGTAAAAGAGGTATGCCCCGAGGCAAGCGTTTTGAAATTCGGTCTTGTAAATCCCATCTCCAAGAAGCTCGTTGAGAGATTTATGGCAGAGGTCGAGACTGTTTACGTATTTGAGGAGCTTGAGCCTGTTATCGAGGAGCAGGTAAGAGCTTGGGGATTTGACGTTAAGGGCAAGGAGCTGTTCACAAGACAGGGTGAGTACAGCGCAAATCTTCTTCGCCGCGCGCTCTTTGGCAAGGACGAGGCGGTATTTGAAAAGCAGGAAGCGCCCGCGCGTCCTCCTATCCTCTGCCCCGGCTGTCCTCACAGAAGCGTATTCTCCGTGCTTAATAAGCTCAAGATACACGCGTCGGGCGACATCGGCTGCTACACGCTCGGAGCTGTCGCGCCCCTCAGCGTTATCGACACCACCATTTGTATGGGCGCAAGTATTTCCGCGCTTCACGGAATGGAAAAGGGTCGAGGCAAGGACTTTGTCAAGAATTGGGTAGCCGTTATCGGTGACTCCACTTTCTTACATACAGGCATCAATTCCCTTATCAATATGGTCTATAACAAGGCTACGGGTACGGTTATGATACTTGACAACCGCACCACGGGTATGACAGGACACCAAGAGCACGCCGCTACCGGTAAGACGCTCAAGGGCGAGGAAACCTACGCTATCGACCTTGCGGAACTTTGCCGCGCGGTAGGTGTTAAAAACGTCATCGAAATAAGCTCCTTTGACGTTGCGGGACTCGAAAAGGTAATAAAGGAAAGCGTAAACGGAGACACGCTCACCGTAATTATAGCAAAAGCGCCCTGCGTTCTTCTCAAGGGACAGAAGTTTTTGAACGTATGCGTTGTCAATACGGACGCATGCAAAAAGTGCGGAGCTTGTATGAAGATAGGCTGTCCCGCTATGACAAGAGGCGAGGACGGAAAAGTCAAGATCGACGCTACGATGTGTAACGGCTGCGGTCTTTGCAAAAACTACTGTAAATTCGACGCGATAGAAACGGTGGAGAGATAACTATGACAAAGAACATAATGATAGTTGGCGTCGGCGGACAGGGTACTCTGCTGACAAGTAGAATTATAGGAAAAGCGGCTCTTCTGCAGGGCTATGACGTAAAGATAT
This sequence comes from Eubacteriales bacterium, assembly GCA_045536665.1. Taxonomy (GTDB): domain Bacteria; phylum Bacillota; class Clostridia; order Oscillospirales; family CAG-272; genus HGM12713. The sequence continues at coordinate 4,238 of JAZSNX010000011.1, read as the reverse complement.
CCGAGGTGCACGGAATGGCGCAGAGAGGCGGAAGCGTCGTAACCTTCGTAAGATTTGGAGAGAAGGTCAACGAGCCCGTCGTTGAAGAGGGACAGGCAGACGTTATCATCGCGTTTGAGAGACTTGAAGCGCTCAGATATGCGCACTTCCTCAAGAAGGACGGCGTTATCGTCGTCAACGACTGCCGCATCGATCCGATGACCGTCGTTATCGGAGCAAAGACCTATCCCGAAAACATTATCGATGAGCTTAAGAAGGAGCACAAGGTTTGCGCGATCGACGGTCAGAAAATAGCGCTCGAGCTTGGCAACAGCAAGGTGCTCAACTCGGTCGTGCTCGGCTATGCCGCATCCTTCATAGGCTTCGACAAGCAGGCTTGGCTCGACACCGTAGCTTCAACCGTTCCCGCAAAGACGGTGGAAATAAACAAAAATGCGTTCGTGCGTGGGTATGAAACAAATCATTAACGGGGAAAATAGAATATGATCTGGAATGAAACAAAAGAATGTATGAACAGAGACCAAATGACGGCTCTGCAAAGCGCGAGACTTGTAAAGCTTGTGGACTATATGTACCACAACGTCGAATTTTACCGTAAGAAGATGCAGGCTGTTGACCTTATGCCCGGTGACATCAAGAGCATTGAGGACATAGTTAAGCTTCCCTTTACCACAAAGGACGATCTCAGAGATAATTACCCCTTCGGTCTTTTCGCTGTTCCCAATTCCGAGATAGTCAGAATTCACGCGTCCAGCGGTACGACAGGTAAGGCTACCGTCGTCGGCTACACAAGAAAGGACCTTGAGATCTGGTCGGAGTGTGTGGCAAGATGTATGACTATGGCGGGTGTAACGAAGGACGACGTGATCCAGATCGCTTACGGCTACGGTCTTTTCACTGGTGGTCTTGGCGCTCACGACGGCGCTCAGAAGATAGGCGCGACGGTCGTTCCTATGAGCACGGGTAACTCCAAGAAGCTCACCACTATGATGATCGACTTCGGCGCTACGGCGATAGCTTGTACTCCCTCTTACCTTCTCCATATATCCGAGGTGCTTGAAAAAGAAGGACTTCTCGACAAAATAAAGCTCAAGTCCGCTATCTGCGGAGCTGAGCCTTGGACAGAAAAAATGCACCACGAGATAGAGACAAAACTCAACATCAAGGCATACGATATATACGGTCTTAGTGAGGTAATGGGACCCGGTGTTGCCTGTGACTGTGAATATCACAAGGGGCTTCACGTTTGCGAGGATCACTTCTATCCCGAGGTGCTCAACTCCGCAACGCTCACTCCCGTCGCTGACGGTGAGACAGGCGAGCTCGCGTTCACCACGCTCACCAAGGAAGGTATACCGCTCATTCGTTACAGAACAAAGGACCTCACAAGTATCGACCACTCCACCTGTGAGTGCGGCAGAACGAGCGCTCGTATCTCCCGCTTTAAGGGACGTGTTGACGATATGCTCATCATCAGAGGCGTTAACGTATTCCCAAGTCAGGTAGAGGCTGCGCTCGTTGAGGTAGACGAGGTAACTCCTCACTATATGATGATAGTTGACAGGATCAACAACCTTGACACTCTTGAGGTACAGGTCGAGCTCGATCAGAAGTATTACACCGACGAGGTCAGAGTTATTGAGGCTCTCACCAAGAAGATCGGTCACGTTATCCAACAGGCTCTCGGACTCAGCGCGAAGATCAAGATAGTTGAGCCTCAGTCGTTGGTAAGAAGTGAAGGTAAGGCTGTTCACGTGATCGACAACCGCAAATTGTATTGATTTTTAGGAGGATATAACCATGTTTGCTAAACAGTTGACTGTATTTATTGAAAACAGATCGGGTAGACTTTCCGAGGTGCTCAGTGTTCTTGGAGAAAATAACGTAAATATTCTTTCGCAGAGCCTTGCCGATACGACAGAGTTCGGTCTGCTTCGCCTTATCGTAGATAATCCCGAGCTTGGAAAGGAAAAGCTGACCCAAAACGGCTTCTCCTCTCTGCTCTCCGACGTTTCTATCATTCAGATACCTCATAAGGCAGGCAGCCTTCAGGAGCTTTTGAGGGTCATTGACGAGAACGGCTTGAACATAGAGTATATGTACGGACTCTCAATAAAGTCCGATATGGCTTACATCGTGCTTAAGGCATCCGACGTTCAGAAGGTAGACAAGCTGTTTGACGATAACGGCGTTCGCACGATAAGCTGCGAGGAGCTCGCGAATATATAAGTAAAACAATACGGGGTATAAAATGATCATTGATTTTCATACGCATATATTCCCCGACAAGATAGCAGGTAAAACAATAGAGTTGCTTTCGGAAAAAGGCGGTATCTCGCCTTTTTCCGACGGCACTGTGATCGGACTTATTCAAAAAATGGAAAAGGCGGGGGTGGACGTTTCCGTTACTCTCCCCGTACTGACAAGCCCCTCGCAGTTTGACAGTGTCAATCGCTTTGCGTCAGGGGTCAACAGCGCTTTTTCGGAACAAAAAAGACGCCTTATCTCATTTGCGGGAATTCATCCCGCTTGCGAGGATATAGAGGCAAAAATGGCGTTTATAAAGAAAAGCGGATTTCTCGGGGTCAAGATACACCCCGATTATCAGGGCACGTATATTGACGACGGGGGATACGTCGAAATTATGCGGTGCGCTAAGGAATACGACCTTATCGTCGTAGCTCACGCAGGCGTGGACATAGCGTTCAGAAACACTGTGCACTGCCCTCCCGAGCGCGCACTCAACCTACTGCGCAAAGTGCCGCACTCAAAGCTCGTGCTTGCTCATATGGGGGGCAACGAGATGTTTGACGAGGTGCTTCTGAAGCTTTGCGGCGAGGACGTTTACCTTGACACGGCTTACGTTCTGCGCTTTATCGGTAAGGACACCTTCTCTCGTATGCTCGACAAGCACGGAGCGGACAAAATACTTTTCGCGACAGACAGCCCTTGGAGCGATATCGGGGGCGACTTAGATATAATAAGATCGTTTGACCTTGACAGTCGGACGGAGAACAAAATTTTCTATGAGAACGCGGCAACGCTTCTCGGAATATAGGGGAATAATTATGGGATACAATCAAAAAATGTTCGGGCTTGGAAGCAAACGCTCGATAATAAGAGAGATATTTGAATACAGCAAGACACGCGCGGCTGAGATAGGCGCGGAGAACGTATATGACTTTAGCTTGGGTAACCCCAGCGTTCCCGCTCCCGCCGAGGTCAACGAGACTATAGCAAAGCTTCTCGCCACTGAAAACTCCGTGCTTTTGCACGGATATACGTCAGCTCAAGGTGACGCGGGCGTTCGCAAAATAATAGCAGACAGAATAAATGACAAATTCGGTGTGGGCATCTCCCCAAATCTTATCTATATGACCTGCGGCGCGGCGGCTTCGCTTTCCATCTGCCTCAAGGCAGTTATCGAGGAGAACAGCGAGGACGAGTGCATAGTCTTTGCTCCGTTCTTTACCGAGTACCGTGTCTTCATTGAAAACGCGGGCGGTAAGATAGTCGTCAGCAAGCCCATGGCAAAGACCTTCCAGATAGATATCGCCGATTTTGAGAGCAAGATAAACGCTAACACCAAGGCGGTTATAGTTAACTCCCCCAATAATCCAAGCGGCGTTGTTTACTCCGAGGACACCGTCAAGGCGCTTTGCGAGGTGCTTAAGAGAAAGTCAGAGGAATACGGCAAGGTCATATACCTCATCGCCGACGAGCCCTACAGAGAGCTCGTATATTCGGGCGTTGACGTTCCCTATCTTATGAATTACTACGATAACACGCTCGTTTGCTATTCCTACTCAAAGTCGCTTTCTCTCCCCGGTGAGAGAATCGGCTACATAGCCGTTTGCCCTAAGATGGAGGAATGCGTGAACATCTATCTCACCGTTTGCGGCGCGGGACGCTCGCTCGGCTACGTTTGCGCGCCCAGCCTGTTCCAACAGGTCATCGCTCACTGTATCGATGCCAAGGTCAACGTTGAAGCCTACAAGGAAAACCGCGATCTGCTCTACGATAACCTCACCGCCTACGGATACGAGTGCGTAAAGCCCGATGGCGCTTTCTACCTCTTTGTAAAGGCGCTTGAGGACGATGCCTACGCGTTCTTTGAGAAGGCTAAGGCTCACGAGATACTCGTTGTTCCCTGCGACGACTTCGGCGTCGAGGGCTACGTCAGAATAGCTTACTGTACCGATAAAGCCAAGGTCGTCGGAGCTCTTCCCGCTTTCGAG
>JAZSNX010000049.1:0-6340 GCA_045536665.1 Eubacteriales bacterium | reverse complement strand
CCCTCACGCGGCGTCGCTGGGTCAGGCTTTCGCCCATTGCCCAATATTCCCCACTGCTGCCTCCCGTAGGAGTCTGGACCGTATCTCAGTTCCAATGTGGCCGTTCAACCTCTCAGTCCGGCTACTGATCGTCGGCTTGGTGAGCCGTTACCTCACCAACTACCTAATCAGACGCGAGCCCATCTCTATGCAATAAATCTTTGACGTATCTATCATGCGGTAAATACGTGTCATGAGGTATTAGCGTCCGTTTCCAAACGTTATCCCCCACATAGAGGCAGGTTGCTCACGCGTTACTCACCCGTCCGCCACTAAGTTAAATCTACGCTTCCCGAAGGATTAATAAATTTAACTCCGTTCGACTTGAATGTGTTATGCACGCCGCCAGCGTTCATCCTGAGCCAGGATCAAACTCTCGAAAAATTTATATCATATCCGCCCACCAGGGCAGCTACAATCTTTTCGAGCTATTTTAATTCTTAGCTTCTTTTACTTTGTTGAGTATATATAACTCTTTTTGACGAGATTTGCACTTGCACTTTATGCTTTGTACTTCTCTCTTGTTGTTCAATTTTCAATGACCGTTTGTGCTGTTTCTTCCTCCCTCTTGGGCGGACAGCTTGACTATTATATCACATCTCTTTTCGCTTGTCAAGAACTTTTTTGAAGTTTTTTGAAAAAAATTCAATTTTTTTTGAAATGCACATTTTTGCGCTTAAATTCGTGGTTTTTTTAAACATTTTTATCGAAACGTTTTGGTTTTCGTCGCCATATTTTCATTGACATCTATATACTTTAATGGTATAATTTATAAAAGCTTCTTATCGGAGGTACGACATGAAACGACCATTGAACGCAAAAAGTCTCATATATATATTGGCGCTTGCGGCGATCACGCTGACAGCGGCATCCTGCGACTCACCGAAGTGCTCGCACACAGACACCGCCGCAACGGTAGTGCCTCCGACCTGCGACGTTGCCGGCTATACGTTAAATGAATGCAACGACTGCTCGGCGGAGTTCCGCACCGATATAGTCCCCCCTCCCGGTCACGTGATACACACGACCGAAGTAGTGCCAGACTGCGAGCACGTAGGCTATGACCTCAACGTATGCTCAATATGCGGCTTGGAATACAAATCAAACTACACCGCTCCGCTCGGTCACACGCTGTCAGTCGAGCAAACAGAGCCCACCTGTGACAAAGAAGGCTACAAGCACGCAAGCTGCACTTCCTGTGACTATGAATACATCTATGACGTCTCCGCTCCCAACGGGCACGACTTTGAGGTGACCACCGTTCACGTTGCCACCTGCAAGCAAAACGGCTCAACCACGTACAATTGTACCTGCGGCTTTTCATACGTTGGTGATTACCGCTTCTACTCCGATATATACAAGGGCGCGTACGTTGAAAACACCACCGTGCTCGCCAAGGGAGTTGACACCTCTAAGTGGAATCACAACACGAGCGGCAGCTCATATCTGCCTCTTGATTGGGCAAAGATAAAGTCCGCCGGCTTTGACTACGCTATACTTCGCGTTGGATATATAGGCGTTGAGGACCCTGTGTTCCAAATGGACTACACCGCGGCAAAAGCGGCGGGGCTTGAGCTTGGCGCATATTTCTACTCCTACGCCGACTGCGTTGAGGAAGCGCGCGAGGAAGCGGAGTATTGTCTGACACTGCTTGAGGGTAAGCAATTTGAATATCCGATATTCTTCGATATAGAGGACGCCCGTCTTGAGGGGCTTGACAAGGATACACTCACGGACATCTGCATTGAATTCATTTCCGTAATGCAGGAGAACGGTTACTACACCGCCCTGTATTCCAACGATAAATGGATATACAATAAGCTTCATACCGATCAGGTGACAACGCTGTTTGATATCTGGTACGCGCATCCACCCACAACCAAAGAGGTAGTCAATGAGGCTACCTGGAGCGACGAGCTTTACGGTAAGCAAATGGCAATGTGGCAGTTCTCCTTTACGGGAACTATAAACGGCATCATAAGCGGCGACGGAAAGACCCCGACAAGCTTTGATCTCAACTACTGCTACAAGGATTACCCCACGTTGATCAAGTCGCTCGGGTTTAACGGATTCCCCGCGCCAAGCGTCTACCAATAAAATGATAAAAGCATAGCCGAGATATCTCGGCTATGCTTTTTCATTACGTTTTCAATATTCCATAAAAAGTGACCGCAAGGAGTAAGTCTCCTTGCGGTTGAATAATTATTCCGTTGTATAGTTATCGAAATAGCCCTGGATATAGACGACGGGTGTTCCCTTGTCGCCCGAGCCCGAGGTCAGGTCGCAAAGCGAGCCGATAAGGTCGGTGAGACGACGGGGAGTCGTTCCCTCGGACGCCATCTGACCAAACAGGTCCGCGTCCTTCTGCGTGATCTTTTCCTTGATAGCCGCTCTGAGCTCCTCGCCCGAAAGCGCCGCGAAGTCATTATCAGCGAGATACTTGAGTTTGAGCTTGTTGGGAGTTCCCTCAAGTCCCGCCGTGTATGCGGGAGATACCACCGGATCGGCAAGCTCCCATATCTTTCCTACGGGATCTTTGAAAGCACCGTCTCCGTATACCATTACCTCTACCTTTTTGCCAGTTGCCTCGAACACCTTCTTCTGAATAGCGTCAACGACAGGCTGGCAGTCTCTGGGGAACAGCTTTACCTGATCCTCAGTCGCCTTGTTAGAGCCGAGAAGTCCGTAATTCTCGTTATATCCGCTTCCGTCAACAGGCGCGCTGAGTATCTCGTCAAGACCGTAAACTATCTCCGCACCAGCTGCCTTGAGTATTCTCTTGGTGCGTGCGCGCGTGTGGATATCACAGTTAAGAACGTTCTTTGTATAAGGAAGGATAGCTCTTGCGTCGTTAGCGAAGATTATCTCCGCCTCAGCTCCGCTCTCGCGAATGAGCTGCTCGTAGTACTCAACGTAGTCCACTCCCGTAAATCTATGCTTCTCATAGCCGAAAAGCTCACGGTATTTCTCAAGTGTGAGAACGTCCGAATAAGGATTTACGCCCTTTTCGTCAAGCGCGTCAAGGCTTATAAGATGGTTTCCAACCTCATCGGAGGGGTAGGAAAGCATAAGCACTACCTTCTTTGCTCCCGATGCTATACCGCGCAGGCAGATAGCGAAACGGTTACGGCTGAGAATGGGAAAAATAACTCCGACAGTCTCTCCGCCGAACTTTGCTCTTACGTCGTCCGCAATATTCTGAACGCTTGCGTAGTTGCCCTGCGCGCGAGCAACGATAGCCTCAGTCATTGCTATGATGTCTCTGTCTTTTATCTCGAAGCCACCGTCGACAGCTGCTTCAAGGACAGAAGTCGTGACAATATCAACTATATTGTCTCCGTTTCTAATAATCGGTGTACGTACACCGCGGGATACCGTACCAATCATACGGCTCATATTAAAACACCCCTTGCTTTACCCCATAATTATGGGTATCAAATTTTTTACGTTAATAGTATAGCAAAAAAATCACGTTTTGTAAAGAAAAACTTTTAAAAAAATCGTATTTTTTTGATTTTTTTCATCTTGTCTCAATTCGGGCAATAGTTTGTATATATTTTTGCACAAAAATTCCGTAATATGATTTTTCAAAACTTTTTTAAAATTTTGACAAATCGGCTGTACGAAAGGGGTAATTAGGGGGTATTTCTCCCAAGAAATACCCCCCCTAAGCGCATCCTTATTTTACAAACGACTCGATAAGTATTTTAAGTCCCATACCGATAAGGACTATACCGCCAAAGATCTCCGCTTTGCCTCTGAGCAATCCGCCGATCTTTGCGCCAAGTGTTGCTCCGACAAAGGAAAACAAAAACGTAACGATGCCGATAAAGCTTATCGCTATCCAAATATTCGCGTTCATTGCCGCAAAAGAAAGTCCTGCCGCAAGAGCGTCTATACTCGTCGCTATCGCGAACACAAACATCACCTTGAAGCCGATAGACGCGTTCTTTTCATCGGCACAGCAGTCGCATATTCCCTCGTTTCGAGCCTTCTTTATCTCTTTAAGCTCCTTTACCGCCTCAACTATCATCTTTATTCCGAGGAACGCAAGAAGCGCAAACGCGATATATGGCGCAACACTGCTGATGTATCCAGCGACCGTACGTCCGAGAAGCCATCCGAGAAGCGGCATAAGCGCCTGAAAAAAGCCAAACCATATTCCGCAAGCAAATCCCGTTTTTATATAATCCTTTTTTGTTGCAAGGCCCTTGCATATACTGACAGCGAAGGCGTCCATCGCCAAGCCTACCGCTATGCCTAACAGATCCCAAACTCCCATTTGCGTATTATCTCCGTTTTGTTAAAATCGGACGCCGTGAGAAGCGTCCGCTAAAGCGACAATCATTATATCACAGTCCATCCTTTTTGTCAAGTAAATTTCGTCGTATCTATTGAAAACGGCAAAAAAATGATGTATAATAATATATTGATAACGTTGAAATACAAAGAGGTAACAAAATGGGTTATTTCAGAGACAGTAAGCGAGTGGTCGTAAAGGTCGGCACGTCGACGCTTACGCACAATACAGGTCATCTCAATCTTCGCTATATCGAAAAGCTCGTTAAGGTGCTCTCGGATATGCAAAACTGGGGTATGCAGGTAGTTCTCGTTTCATCGGGAGCTGTCAGCGCGGGTGTCGCGAAGATAGGCTTCGGCAGAATACCGTCCACTCCCGAGGAAAAGCAGGCGATGGCGGCGATAGGTCAAAGCGAGCTTATGAAGATGTACGACAAATTCTTCTCTGACTACGGTCACACCGTGGCGCAGATACTTATGACCAAAGAGGTGCTCTCCAATCCCGAGAGACGCTCTGCCGCGGAAAACACCTTCCGCAGACTGCTTGAGATGAGATGCATTCCCGTCGTTAACGAGAACGACTCGGTATCAACAGACGAGCTCACCAAGTTCGGCGGAAACGACATACTCTCCGCCTACGTCGCCGAGCTTTGTCAGGCAGACCTTCTGCTCAATCTCACGGACATCGACGGTCTTTACGACAGCGATCCGAGAACAAATCCCGACGCGCGTCTTATCGAGCGCGTTGAGGTCATAGACGACAGCGTTTACGCACTTGCGGGAGGCGCGGGAACAAACAGAGGAACAGGCGGAATGATCGCCAAGCTCAAAGCGGCAAGCATGGTCACCGAAAAGGGTGTTCCCATGTTCATTCTCAACGGACGCGACCCCGAAATACTCTATACTCTTCTCGACGGCGGTCACGTGGGCACATACTTCACCGCAAAGAAGGACTCGGCAAATGACTGACGCGGCGAAGCGCCGCCGAATGGCGGAAATAGTCACCGTGCTTGAAGGGATATACCCCGAGGCGGTATGCGCGCTTGAGCACGGCGGAGAGCCGTGGAGGCTTATGGTCATGGCAAGGCTGTCCGCTCAATGTACTGACGCAAGGGTCAACGAGGTCTGCAAGGTTTTGTTCGACCGCTTCCCTACCCTTGACGAGCTTGCCGACGCTCCCCTTGAGGAGATAGCCGACATAGTACGCGCCTGTGGACTCTGGCAAACAAAGTCCCGCAATATAAAGGACGAATGCATCATCGTCAGAGACCGTTTCGGCGGTGTCGTGCCGGACAATATGGACGACCTGCTCTCTCTCCCCGGCGTTGGCAGAAAGATAGCTAATCTTTTGCTCGGAGACATCTACGGCAAGCCTGCCATAGTTGCCGACACGCATTGTATCAGAATTTGCGGACGCTTTGGAATGTACGACACATCCCTTAAGGATGCGCATAAGGTCGAGAACATAATGGTCAAGCTCATCGCTCCCGAAAAGCAATCGGACTTTTGTCACCGAATAGTGCAGTTCGGCAGAGACGTTTGCACGGCAAGAAATCCACAGTGCCAAGCCTGCCCTCTTTCCCACCTTTGCGAATATGCAAAAAATGCGGATAAAAAATAATACTTGACATAGGCATTTAAGTAAATTATAATATTGATAGTAAATATATTAAGGAGAACAACTATGTACAGAATTGGTGTTGACCTTGGCGGTACAAACATTGCCGTCGGTATAGTTAACGAAAAACTCGAGCTTGTAAAAAAAGTAAGCACCCCCACGGGCGCTACTCGCCCCGGCGAGGAGATCGTAGCGGATATCGCAAAGCTCTGCAACAAGGTATGCGATGAGATGGGCATTGCCCTTTCCGATATTGTAAGCATCGGTATCGCTACCCCCGGCATAGCTAACAACGACACGGGCGTTGTTGAATACGCAAACAATCTTCCCTTCAAGAAGTAAGTCGGATCGTAGCCATGTCGTTCTGTGAGCCAAGGAGTTGGT
>JAZSNX010000093.1:0-8017 GCA_045536665.1 Eubacteriales bacterium | reverse complement strand
CTTATGACTCCGGATTGCGGAAAGGTCTTTATTGACGGAGACGATATTTTCGATAGGCATACGAACGATACTATGAAATGTTCCTTCTCGAGCTGACTACGGGAATGCGCCGTGGTGAGATACTCGGGCTCAAATGGAAAGACCTTAATATCGAAACAGGTGAATTGAGCATAGTAAGGCAATTAATAGTAAAAGGGTTGTCCGTTCCAAAAACCAAAAGCTCGATCAGAACCATCCTACTTCCGCCCGATATGCTGGATCTCTTACGAGAGATGAAAAAGACGGCGAAATATGATTGGATCTTCCCATCCCCCGTAAAAGAGGGAGAGCCGAGAAATCCATCGGCGGTAACTAAAAGATTCAATCTACTTCTGGAAAGAGCGCAATGTAAGCACATCCGCTTCCATGACCTGCGGCACACCTTTGCTACGATGGCACTTGAAAACGGTATGGACATCAAGACACTATCGGCAATGATAGGTCATGTGAGTACAGAAACCACGCTGAATATATACAGCCACGTGACAAATAATATGAAGGTTCAAGCAGCAGTGAAAATCGACCGAGAAATCGGCGGTACAGACGCTACCATGCCCGAAACGAAGAATGAGTCAAGGAAACCGCAAACGAGCGAAATTGAGGGAATTTTCGAGCCGTACACACCGAAGATACGCAAGAGTGGAACAGGATGCGTATATCAGATCAACGACAGCCTTTGGGAAGGTAGCTTCTATCCAAGACTTGCAGACGGCAAACGAAAGAAGTTCAATGTCTACGCAAAGACAAGAGAAGAATGCGAGGAAGCACTCGCCAAGATGATAGCCGAGAAGAAAGCAGAAATCGCAGCCGAAAAGAAAAAGATGAAAACGTCTTAACGCACAGAGGGCTGACCAAGGCGGTCAGCCCTCAAAATTTGCGTCGCAGTAGGCAAAGAAAAAAAGGCTTTGAGATTGCTCTCAAAGCCGATTTTGGTCGAGGTGACAAGATTCGAACTTGCGACTTCTACGTCCCGAACGTAGCGCTCTACCAAGCTGAGCCACACCTCGATGGTGGTTTTTTCGTTATTTTTTGTAAGTGGTCAAACATGTGGTCAGACCTCTTAAATCGGGATTTTTATATGATTGGTCACTACCTAAAAGGGCAGTATTTTCAAGGGTTCTCGGCGTTTGGAAAATTCGCAGAACGGTAAACGGCAATTGTGTCCCGAACGTAGCGCTCTACCAAGCTGAGCCACACCTCGATTTCATACCTCGATATTATATCACGGAAAGACGATCTTGTCAAGTGATTTTTTTAATTGAGGTTATTAAAAATATATATCCATCAAATTAGGATATATCGCTTACTTTTCTTTTTCAAAAGAAAAGTAAGCTTTATGGATTGACAATATCACGAACTTTGTGTATAATATAAAGATGGGGATATTGTTTTTGTTTCCCCAGAAAATCACATTGAAACGGAGATATTATTATGTCCTTGATGTATCACAAGATGAATATTGCGGGACTCGACCGCCAGCTTCCTCTTTGCCCTCTCAACGACTCCCTGATGATTGCGGGCTTCGTTATTTTTGGCGACCCCGAGCTCACAACAGCTTGCGCTAAGGAGCTGCTCCAAAGAGCGCCCGAATACGATTACATAATAACCGCCGAGGCTAAGGGCATACCGCTTGCTCACGAGATGGCTCGTCTGGCGGGAAACCAGAAATATCTTGTCGCGAGGAAATACCCTAAGCTCTATATGACAGGCGTGTTTGAGGCAGAGCTCCGCTCCATAACCACGGATAAGGTACAAAAGCTTTATCTTGATACCGCCGACGCTGAGCTTATGAAGGGAAAACGGATACTTATAGTCGACGACGTAGTGTCTCTCGGAGAATCCCTTGCGGCAGTCGAGCATCTCGTTAAAATGGCAGGCGGCGAGGTCGTCGGAAAGATGTTCATACTTGCCGAGGGCGACGCTTGCAAGAGAGACGACATAATCTATCTTGAACAGCTTCCTTTGTTTGACAAAGACGGAAAGCAAATCTAAGTAAATTTTTTGAAGGGATATAAAAAATGGCAGAATTACTCAGACAAAACGATAAGAGAACACATATGTGCGCCGCTCTTACCGCCGAAAACGTAGGCGAGCGAGTTTGCGTAATGGGTTGGACACAAAAGCAAAGAGACCTTGGCTCTCTCATATTCATAGACCTGCGTGACCGCACGGGTATCGTTCAGCTCGCATTCGACGAGAAGACAGACAAGGAGATATTTGACAAGGCATTCGGCGTCAGAGCCGAGTTCGTGCTTTGCGCAAAGGGCATCGTCCGCAGAAGAGGCGAGGGCGCTATTAACAAAAATCTCCCCACAGGAGAGATAGAAATAGCTGTTGACGAGCTTAGCATACTTGCGGCATCTGAAACTCCTCCCTTTGAGATAGTCGAGAACAGCAACGTAAACGCGGAGCTTCGTCTGCACCACCATTATCTCAACCTCCACCATCCCAATATGCAGAAGAATATAATCGCCCGTTCTCGCATTTCCAAAATAGCAAGAGACTACTACGCCGACAACGGCTTTATAGATATCGAGACCCCCAACCTTTGTAAGCCCACTCCCGAGGGAGCGCGCGACTATCTCGTGCCCTCCAGAGTTCACAAGGGCAAGTTCTATGCTCTTCCCCAGTCGCCTCAGCTTTATAAGCAGCTGCTTATGGTATCCGGCTTTGACCGCTACTTCCAGATAGCTCGCTGCTACCGTGACGAGGACCTTAGAGCTGACCGTCAGCCCGAGTTTACACAGATAGACACCGAGATGTCCTTCGTTACGGCAGACGACGTTATGAAGATGCACGAGGGCTTTATCAAAAAGGTAATGAGAGAGTTTGCTGGCGTTGAGCTTGAGGGCGAATTCATTCGTATGCCTTACAGAGAGGCTATGGAGCGCTTTGGCTCGGACAAGCCCGATATCCGCTTCGGCTATGAGCTCACCGACCTTTCCGCGGTCGTAAAGGATTGCGGCTTTAAGGTGTTCTCCGGCGCTGTCGAGATGGGCGGCTCTGTAAGAGGTATCAACGTAAAGGGCGGAGCTAAGTTCTCGCGCAAGGAGATTGACGCGCTCGTTGAGTTTGTAAAGTCCTACCGCGCAAAGGGCCTCGCTTGGCTCAAGCTCGCGGACAACGGAGATATGTCCTCCTCTTACGCTAAGTTCCTTACAGACGAGGAGAATGAGGCGATCAAGACTGCTATGCAGGCTGAGGCAGGAGACCTCGTGCTTATAGTTGCTGACAAAAACAAGGTCGTATTCGACGCTCTCGGAGCTCTGCGCTGCGAGTGCGCAAAGAGAATGAACATTCTCGATCCCTTTGATTTCAAGTTCCTGTGGGTAACCGAGTTCCCGCTTCTTGAGTACAGCGAGGAGGACGGTCGCTTCTACGCTATGCACCACCCCTTCACCTCTCCTATGGACGAGGATCTCGAGTATCTTGACAGCGATCCCGCGAGAGTTCGCGCAAAGGCTTACGACATAGTGCTCAACGGCACAGAGCTCGGCGGCGGCTCTATACGTATCCACGACAACGCTATCCAGCAGAAGATGTTCTCCGTACTCGGATTTACCGAGGAGCAGGCGCAGGAGAAATTCGGCTATCTGCTTGACGCGTTCCGCTACGGAGTACCTCCTCACGGCGGTCTCGCGTTCGGCTTCGACCGACTTGTAACGCTTTTGCTCGGTCTTGAGGATATCCGCGACGTCATCGCGTTCCCCAAGGTACAGAACGCATCTGAGCTTATGACTAAGTGCCCCTCCGAAGCAGACGCAGGCGCTCTCGAGGAGCTTGGACTTGCAATAGTTAGTGAATGAGGACGCGTTGGGGGAAACTTCTTGAAAGAAGTTTCCCCCACTCCCCTTTTCAAGAACTTTAAAACAATTATTCTCTTTTGCTTCGTTTTCTTTTACTTACTTTTCTTTTGCTTCGTTTTCTTTTGCTTACTTTTCTTTTTTAAAAGAAAAGTAAGAATAACTTTTAAGGATAAACTAATATGTATAATTTTTTTGCTTATATGTCAAGAATGAAGCTCATTCGCCGTTGGGCTTTAATGAAGGCGGTGACTGACGAGAACATTGCCGAGCATTCGGCGGAGGTAGCGCAGATAGCGCACGCGCTTGCCGTTATAGCAAATAAGCTTTATAACAAGGAGATAAACGCCGACCGAGTAACGACGCTTGCGCTCTACCACGAGGCAAGCGAGGTGATAACGGGAGATCTGCCAACGCCTATCAAATACTATAATCCCGAGATACGCAAGGCGTATAAGGATATTGAGAGCATTGCCAACAGCAAGCTACTCTCGATGCTCCCCGATGAGTTAAGAGAGGAATACACACCCATAATAGAGCAAGACTCAAGCACCTACGAGCACCGACTCGTCAAGGCTGCTGACAAGCTCTCCGCTTACGTCAAATGTCTTGACGAGCTCAAGAGCGGAAACAAGGAATTTGCCAAGGCAAAGACGGCACTGAAAAAAGAGGTCGAGGCATACTTCGATATGCCCGAGGTCAAATATTTCTGCGACAAATTCCTCTCATCCTATTCAAAAACACTTGACGAATTGGATTGAGACAACAGAAAAAGGACAAAGAGCTAATGCGTGATGTTCTTAGCGGAGAAATCACGAAACATTTACCTAATCCCACAGTAGGGGCGAACTGTGTTCGCCCGCGGGCGTTCGCAGAACGCCCCTAAGGATAGGAAAAATTTGCTCCGCAGTAAACAAATAATTAGCCCCGACAGATTTCAACGTCTGTCGGGGATTTTCTATTTGTGCTTTATAATTCGAGTTAAAATAAAAGTTTCAACAATTATCAAGAGAACAAAAAACGATCCGTATACTATTCTTCCTTTTTCAATTTGTTCTGCTGTGGGAAAAGATTCTAAAGAACCAAAAACAAGCAGAAAAATATCCAGTACAATGATGACAGCAACAACAATTGAAAGAATGATCCAAAATGCTTTTGCTTTTTTCATATATTATTCTCCTTTTATCGCCAGTTTCGCCTTTGTATTACAAAGGCTTCGGGCAAAGCCCATACTCCTAAAGATGCACGGGTACATTCATAGGCTCCCTTGTGTAAAGGGAGCTGTCACCGTAGGTGACTGAGGGATTGTTTTTCGTTTCTTTTTGTTTTTACAATCCCTCCGCCTCACATTCGTTCGGCACCTCCCTTTACACAAGGGAGGCTTTTCGTTAACCCAATTATAGCACAAATCGGCAGAGAAAACAAGTTCTCTGCCGATATTTCATGTTTGCATTTCTCCGTTAAGAACAACAGAGAAATGCTCTTTGTCCTTTTATTTTTCGTTTAAGGATTAACGGTTGCGAAATAATACGTATTTCCGTCTGTACCAGCAACATATCCAATGTTAGCGCCGTTTCCACCGACTATTGTTGCGTAAGAATCTTGGGTCGTGCCTTCGATCTTAACGTAGGAATCGGTATAAGAGCCGCCGTTGACGATCTCGCTGTAAGAGCCGTCACCGGGTATTACGTATTCAAAATCATTGTCGCTATCTCCTGAAGAGGGATAATCGGGCAAAGGCTTATCGTATCCAGCGTCACCCTCTACGTCGACCTCACCGTCAGTGTCTCCACCGGGGTGCTCCTCCTCGGGGAAGAAGAGATTTCCATTTTCATCGAAGCCAATGCCATTGTTTCCGAAGAATTCAGAATACATTCTGCCTGCTTCAAAATCTACGTACACCTCAATTGTAAGCCAGTACTCTATTCCCTCGCTCTTATCAAGCTCGGAAATTCTTACAAAATACGTGCCGCTTCCCTTATTTTCACCGAAAACTATCAACGAATTCTCTTCGCTGAGCCAATACTCTCTGAGTATGGGGTCTCCGTACTTGATTCCGTCATACATCTCTGCCGTGCCGTCTTCCTTGACAAGGAATACGTAAACACCGTCGCCTGTATCCCAGAATATCTTGCCACTATCTATCCAGCAAGGGTAAAATTCATAGTCGTTGCCACCGTTGAAGCTTACACGGGCATAGCCGTTATCAAATATCTCAAGCAAGACAACGTCCTCGTCCATGCAGGAGAGATCGCAAACGTAAGATCCGAGATGCTTTGCTTCCGTCAGATCCATCAAAACCTTAAGTCTGATACCCTGATCCGTACCGAAGTTGTCAGTTGAGTAACTGAGACGTATCTCATACTCGCCCCAACAGCTTATGTCAGCATCCATATCATAGCGTATCATGCTCCAGTCGATCGGAATGCTCTTTATATCTCCGTTCGAATACTCAATATAGAAATTCATTCCTATGATATATTTCTCAATAAAGGAGTGCATATCGTAGGGGTGATTTTCATTAAGCTCGAATTCTCTCTGCTCAGGATAAGAATTGACGACATAATTCTCCGTTGGACCTACGGAGCGCCTTGCTCTTTCCATAAGCTCACAGAAATTGATCTTATAAAGTCTTACTATCGTGTCCTCATCATATGCATTCTGCACTTCTGCGACTATCATTCTGTATTCTTTCTGATAAATAGCCTCTACTCTCGGTCCGAGCTCCTCTATAAGCCAATTCCATTCCATAAGCATTCTGTCCAAGATCTCATTGCGTATACCCGCAAGAACGTCTCCGTCGGAGGGATTGTCGCCAAAGTAAAGACCGCAGTTTATGCAAACGCCGTCCATAGATATCTGGTGAGCAAGCAAAGGAAGTATCTCATCTCTGAATATCAGACCGCAGTTCATGCAATACTCTCTGATGTATCCGTTCTCGGTACAGGTAGACTTTCTGTGCTCACCCGCAATCATATGGTTGCATTCGCCGCCCATACCGGGTCTGTAGTCACTGAGGTTACCGTTTTCGTCGAAATACAGCTCACCGAACATATCGCTTGCGAGCATGCTGTTCTCAAGATCAAGCCAACCAACAGTGGTAATATTGTAGGGCTCACCTTCAGGACCCATAGCCGTCATAACCATAACGTACTCACCGGGACCGTAGTAGTCGCCGTACAAACGGAACATCGTGTCGTAGTAATTATACGTTCCAATGATATTATCCTTAGGAATGTATACGTTAAGCTGCTTTTCGCTCTCGTTGATCTCAAATACAAGGACCGTACCGATGATATCAACGTAGATCACGTTGTTCTCTATACGGTACTCAGCCAAAGCGGAATCAGCTTCGCCAAGTCTCACATCCGCATAGCCGTTATCATACAGCGTTATGCTCCACTGATCCGGATTTCCGGGGATCACCATGATATATTCACCGACGATCTTTACATCGTCCATATTGGGACGAACGTCAACCTGAATATCGCAGTAGGCTTCTCCAAGCTCGTGTATAGCGCGAATAGTGAAGCCATAGCCTCCTACGCTTTCAAACGTATCCATTCCGTGAGGCATGATCATATCGAACGTAATGGGTATCAATTGCTCGCGTCCGTCGGAGTATCTGATAACGAAGTGTTTTCCTATTACGTTATTGTCAAGGAACCTTGTGACGTTATCACCGACCTGCGCGATAAGAGTTCCAACGTCTATGAAGACGTATTCAACCCAGATCTCGGGCTGTGATCCCGAGAAAATATCCTTTATCCAAGTGTTGAAGTCTCTCATATACATATCAAGCTCTTCAATCGTATTGGCATTCTCGACGTTGTTTACCCACATCATGTACTCGGAATAATACTTCTTAGCAGAAGAAGGATCGTAAGACTGATATTCTTTCCAACGGAAATTCATTTCATTGAGATATATCCGACGCTGGCTCTCGATACCGTCAACAATGTCATCTCCGCCGACGGACCAACCGCATCTGTAGCAGTAGCTACCGTCCGAGGATATATCGTGTCCAAGCGCAGGGGTATACTCTTCTCTGAAGGTAACGCCGCAATATGAGCAGAATTCTCTGATATATCCACCCTCAGTACATGTAGGAATTCTTTCTTCCGCGCACATATTGTGTTTGCAGCCCACCTCAGAAAGTCGGATCGTAGCCATGT
>JAZSNX010000205.1:0-4739 GCA_045536665.1 Eubacteriales bacterium | reverse complement strand
AGATACTTTACGAGAACTGTGAGGAGATCGAGGCAGTTCCTTACGATATGATGATATCGGGCGGTGACAGTAAGGCAGTAAGCCAGCTTCGTCTTTGGAAGGCAAGAGATATAAACAACTTCAATATGAAGCTGTTCACACAGGGACAGTACACAAAGGCAGTTGAGGACAGCACTAACGCGGAGATCATCTCCAAGGTGCTCTATCCCTCTGACAACCACGTTGAGGGTAAGCTTCTCCGTCTTTCTCAGCAGTACTTCCTCGTATCCGCTTCCTGTCAGAGCATAATCCGTGACCATATGGCTGTGTACGGAACTCTCGATAATCTGCCCGACAAGGTAGCTATCCACATCAACGATACTCACCCCGCGCTCTGTATCCCCGAGCTTATGAGAATACTCATAGACGACTACTTCTATCCTTGGGATAAGGCTTGGGATATGGTGGTTAAGATATGCTCCTACACCAACCACACCGTAATGCCCGAGGCTCTTGAGACTTGGAACGAGGATCTGTTCCGCCTCAAGCTCCCCAGAATATTCAACATCATTCAGGAGATAAACGAGAGATTCTGTCACGAGGCTTGGAAGTCATTCCCCGGAAACTGGAACAGGATCTCCAAGATGAGCATTGTTGGCTACGGTCAGGTAAGAATGGCAAACCTTTGTGTTGTAGGCTCTCATTCTGTAAACGGCGTTTCCAAGCTGCATTCGGATATCCTCACAAAGTCGATATTCAAGGACTTCTACGCTATGTACCCCGAGCGCTTCTGCAACGTAACGAACGGTATAGCTCACCGCCGTTGGCTGTGCTATTCCAACCCCAAGCTTGCTGAGCTTCTTGACAACACCATCGGCTCGGGATACAGACACAATCCCGAGGAGCTCGCGAACTTCGCGAAATTCGTTGACGATCCCGCTGTTTTGAATGAAGTAAGAGCTATCAAGCATAACAACAAGATAGCATTCTCCAACCATATCTATAAGCATACCGGCAGACTTATTGATACGCACTCCTTCTACGACGTGCATATCAAGAGACTCCACGAGTATAAGCGTCAGCTTCTCAACGTGCTCAATATCATCGGGCTTTACCTTGACATCAAGGAGAATCCCAACAAGGAGTTCCAGCCTCAGACGTTCATTTTCGCGGCAAAGGCTGCTCCCGGATACTATATGGCAAAGAACATCATCAAGCTTATCTGCGCTCTCGGCAAGGAGATCGAAAGCGATCCCGTCGTACGTGAGAAGCTTGCGGTAGTATTCCTTGAAAACTACAACGTAAGCATGGCAGAGGTGCTCGTTCCCGCGGCAGAGCTTTCAGAGCAGATATCTCTTGCGGGTAAGGAAGCCAGCGGTACAGGTTGTATGAAGCTTATGATAAACGGCGCTATGACTATCGGTACGCTTGACGGAGCAAACGTCGAGATGCTCAGCTACGTTGGTGATGAGAATATGTATATATTCGGTCTTACGAGCTCCGAGGTCGACGAGATGTGGCTCAGAGGCTACAACTGCATCGAGTTCTACACCAACAACGAAAAGCTTCGCAAGATAATCAACGCGCTCAACGTTGGCTTTGCTGGTGAGTCCTTTAACGAGATCGCCAACTACCTCTTGACAGGTCAGGGAATTGCTGACCCGTATATGTGTCTCGCGGACTTTGAGTCCTACCGCACGACCCACGCAAGAGCAATTATGGACTACCAGAACAAGGACAAGTGGAACAGAATGTCGCTTCTTAACATTGCGGCATCAGGATATTTCGCGGCTGACCGTTCTATCAACGAGTATGCTGAGAATATCTGGCATATAAAAAGACTTACGGATAAATAAGGAACAGTTAAATGCTTACAAAACTTGAGCTTTCGGCAGAAATGATGCCGACGATCAAAAAAAGCATAAAGGGAAAGGATCGCTCCTCGGTGAGCGCCTTTCCTTGCGGAACAAATATAACCTTTACCGTCGAGACCCCCAGAGTGCTGGGGGCTTCGGCGGTAGTTCTGCGTATTGCAAAGGATGGCGAGCGTGACCGTGATGTGCCGCTTGACTTTATAGAAAACAGGCGGGGAGTGGACGTTTACGAGACTGTGCTCGATACCGCCGCTATATGCGCGACTGAGGAAAATGGGCTGTTTTATTACGAATTCCTTTTCCTACGCGGCTTTGATACGCTCTTTACCGACACGCATAATTTTGTGGATTATACTCTTGCGGATAATTCCGCGGGGAGATTTATACTGCTTGTACATAAGCAGGACTACACCGCACCCGATTGGTTTGGCGGCAGAATTATGTACCACATATTCGTCGACCGCTTTGCCAAGGGCGACAAAAAATGTCCCGTTCGAGAGGACGCTATACTCAACGAGGATTGGGAAAACGGCATAATGCAGTATCCCGAGAAGGCGGGAGATAAGCTTGCTAACAATATGTTCTTTGGCGGAACGCTGTGGGGCGTTGCCGAAAAGCTGGACTATCTTAAGAGTCTTGGCGTTGGTGTTGTATATCTCAGCCCCATATTTGAGGCATACTCCAATCATAAATACGATACGGGAAATTACCTTAAGGTGGACGAAATGTTCGGCGGTGACGAGGCTTTTGAGCATCTACTCAAAAAGGCTGCCGAGCTTGATATAAAGATAATACTTGACGGCGTTTTTAACCATACGGGTGACGATAGCATCTACTTTGACAAATACGGCAGATACGGAAATACGGGAGCGTATTCCGATGCCACGTCGGTATATAGAAATTGGTATCGCTTCAGACGCTATCCAGACGAGTACGAGGATTGGTGGGGAATAAAGATACTGCCAAAGCTCAATCATACGGTCGAGGATTGCCGAAGATACTTCACGGGTAATGACGGTGTTTGTGAGAAATACGTTAAAATGGGAATAGGAGGCTGGCGGCTTGACGTTGCCGACGAGCTCTCCGACGAATTTCTCGACGAGCTTCGTTCGACGGTGAAGTCGGCGTCCGACGGAAACGCGATCATCATAGGCGAGGTCTGGGAGAACGCGGCAGAGAAGATATCCTACTCACGTCGACGCAGATATCTGCGCGGCGATCAGCTCGATAGCGTTATGAACTATCCGTTGAGAAACGGTATACTCGATCTTCTTATATACTGTGACGCGAGCCTGCTTGGAGACGTGCTTAAATCGATATACGCGTCATACCCAAAGTGCGTGTGCGATAGCCTTATGAATGTGCTTGGCACGCACGATACCGAAAGAATACTGACGATGCTTGGAGATCGCGGCAGAGACGTATCGGATATATCCAATAAGGAATTTTCGACTATGAGGCTCGATGCCAAGTCAAGAAAGCGCGGAATTGAGCTTCTCAAGCTTGCGTCTGTCATTCAATATACAGTTTACGGTGTTCCGTCGGTATTTTACGGCGACGAGGCGGGAGTGGAAGGATATAGCGATCCTTTCTGCCGCAGAACCTATCCGTGGGGCAGGGAAAATAAAGAGCTGCTTGCCCACTATCGCAAGCTTGGCAGGATACGAACCGAGAACAGGGTGTTTGCTAAGGGGGAGTTTGCGGTTGAGCTTTGCGAGGGCGCGGTTATCGTTTATTCGAGATACGATGAAAACGGCAAGATAACAGTTGCCGTAAACGCTTCCGATAAGCCGTACAAATATGCGCTTGGCAAGAAGGCTTGCGACCTTCTGACGGGTAATAGCTATAACGGAGAAATAGCGCCTATGACGGCGGTAATTCTCAAATGAGGAGTGAATATGGGACTTTTTAAAAGAAAAAGCAAAAACCCAGATAGCAAAAAGTTTCGCCGTGAGATGGCGTACGCTGTCAGCGGTCAGCACATAAAATACGTCACCGAAAACAAAAACGGCGTTGACGAGGTCGTGGGCAGAAACGGCGGTCTTAATATTCGTAACGACGAGTTTATCGTGTACGCGTCTGCCGACGTCGTCTTCCGTTGCCCCGTTGACGACCTGCAGATATGGGAGCTTATGTCGCGTGACGGCGTGGTGCTCACAGGACCTGACGCCGAGCACGGCGGTGAGATGAGAACAGTCGTGGCTCATTACGTCTATTACAGAAAGTGAGACGGTATGGAGCGTGACGTTGAATTTATGCGAGAGGCTCTCTGTGAGGCAAAGCTTGCATATGATATGGGTGAGATACCCGTTGGCGCGGTCGTCGTTCGTGACGGAGAGATAATCGGCAGAGGAAAAAACCAAAGAGAAAACAAAAAAAGCGCAACGGCGCACGCCGAGGTGCTTGCGATAGAAGAGGCTTGTCAGAGAGTTGGTGATTGGCGGCTTTCGGGCTGTACGCTTTACGTGACGCTTGAGCCTTGCCCTATGTGCGCGGGAGCGATAGTCAATTCCCGTATCGCAAGGGTGGTGTTCGGCTGTACCGATAGCGCGGCAGGCTGCTGCGGAAGCCTTATCAACCTCAATGCCTATCCGTTTAATCACTCCTTTCTGATAGAGGGCGATGTGTGCGCGGACGAGTCTGCGGAGCTGATAAGAAGCTTTTTTGAAAAAAGAAGAAACAAATAAAAGGAGAAAGCGAAAGCTTCTCCTTTTATTTGTTGTGCGTAAAATTAGGATTTATCGGTGAGTTGGATTCAACAGGTCGTAGGGGCGATTCACGAATCGCCCGCCGTGGGAGATCCTTCGGCTGCGCTTACGCTCCGCTCAGGATGACACGTTGAGGTGCGAACATTGCCCCTACCAACATACCAATATTGGGAGCGGT
>JAZSNX010000217.1:0-17683 GCA_045536665.1 Eubacteriales bacterium | reverse complement strand
GTCCTCTCCCGATATTCTTACTGTATCCCTTATCTTAAGGTCGAATCGGTCGATCATACGGTAAAAGGAATACAGCTTTCCGTCCGCGTCGTTTTCAATGGGGATCATACAAAGCTCGCTCTTGCCGTCAACGACCGACTCGCACGCATCCTGAAAGCTTGCGGCATATTCAGCCTTAGCCCCGCCAACACTTTTGGCAAACGCAAGGAATGCGTCATCATTGAGTCTGTTCTTTACGTACGCTATTCTTCCGAGCGCCTCTTTGTCAACGCTCTCGCCCTCACCGAAAACGTAAAGCTCATTGACCACAGCCGCCTCACCCACAAGCGAGCAAAGCTTTTTGCAGGTCAACACCTTTTCGGCAGCGGTCAGCCCCCAAGAAAGCGAACGCAACTGCTTATATATACCGCCAAGCTCATTTGCGCCCTTTTTTGAGAAAAGCTCATCTATCAGAAGCTCGGAGCATATCCTTCTCTGCTCATCGTTTCTCACCGCTCTCTCAAGGAGCTCCGCGAGATTATCGGCAAGCACCTTCGCATTTGCGTCTCTTCCCTTCAATGACAGCTCCTTCATCAAAGCCTCATAAGAAGGTCGACACTATCCTTCATAAAGTCCTGCATCTCGTCTGCCGAGAACTTCTTCTGCGACAGAAGCGCAAGCTTATAAAGATAAGCCGCTATGTCCTTTGTTTTTTGTCCGTCATTTGCCGCCATATCGCAAAGCTTCTGAATGAGCTCTGACGATGAGTTGAGCACGAGCGTGCTTTGCGCCATATCGGCGCTGCCCATATTATACATTCTCATCATCTCCTCCATTCGTCTTGATTCCTCGGAGACGTTAAGTATAATCGGAACGCCCGTATCCTTAAGAGCGTCGTACTTGACTGTGACTCGCTCCCCTGCCACATCGGCGAATATGCTCTTGAGCTCCTCGCTCTCCGAGAACTCACCCTCGCATCTAAGCGCGTCTGTAACGTCCGCGTCAACTCTTAAGAACTTTACGTTACCCATATACTGCTCAAGTATAGACGCAAACTGCGTATCTATCGGATGCTCGAGCATCGCGACCTCAACGCCTGCCGCCGTATACATAGAGATATACTGAGCTTGAAGCGCCTTATCGGTGGCGTAGTAAACGGTCGTCGTTTCCTGACCTTCGCCAACGTACTCGTCAAGCGTTTTTGCGCTTCCGTCGGTAAGCGTAAGCAAGAGGCTCTTCTTTACTCTATCGTAGAACTTCTTATCACGCATACAAGCGTATTCGATAAACGGACTTATGTCCTTCCATATTTTTGCGTATTCCTCACGGTCATTATTGCAAAGCGAGCAGAGCTTATCCGCAACCTTCTTTACGATATGAGCAGAGACCTTTGAAACGTAGGTATTCGTCTGCAAATAGCTTCTTGACACGTTAAGAGGAAGCTTGGGACAATCAAGCACGCCCTTGAGCATAAGCAGATATTCGGGGATCACTTCCTTTATGTTGTCCGCAACGTAGACTTGATTGTAATATAGCTTGACCTGTCCCTCAATACTCTCGTATTCGTTACCTATTCTGGGGAAATAAAGTATTCCCTTGAAGTTAAGTGGGTAGTCGGCATTTATATGGATATAGAACAGCGGCTCACGAAAGTCTCCCGTGACCTTTCTGTAAAATTCCTTATAATCCTCATCGGTACATTCCGAGGGCTGCTTCTGCCATAGAGGTGTCTTATCGTTGATAGGCTGATCTGCCTTGTCCGTCTCAGCGTCCGCCGCGTTGACAAGATATATATCCTCCGGCATAAATGCGCAATACTTCTCAAGCATAGCGCGCACCTTGGAGATAGAGAGATACTCCTTCTCGTCCTCGGAAATATGCATAATAACGCTCGTTCCGTGAGAAGCTCTCTCCCCTGCCTCTATCTCGTATTCTCCGCTTTCAAGACAGCTCCAATAAACGGCGGGAGCGTCGGTATACGACTTGGTAATTATCTCTACCTTATCGCTGACCATAAACGATGAGTAGAAGCCAAGGCCGAAGTGACCGATGATGCCATTCTTTGAGGTGTCAGCCTCGTTCTCATACTTTTGTATAAACTCAACAGCGCCCGATAGAGCGATGCTGCAAATATACTTTGTCAACTCCTCCTCGCTCATTCCTATTCCGTTATCCTCAACAGTAAGAGTTCCCTCCTCCTCATTTACGGTAACGGTTATGCGATAGCTCTCGTCCGCGTTCTCTCTCACTCCGAGAGAGGAGAGACGGCGAAGCTTTGTTATAGCGTCGGTTGCGTTTGAAACTATCTCACGCAGGAAAATATCCTTTTCGGAATAAAGCCACTTCTTGATTATTGGAAATATATGCTCAGTATCTACCGAGATACCGCCTTTTTTAATGTTTTCGTTCATTTTTTATCCTTGCTTTCCTTTGTTTCGTTGGCGTCTTTTTGGCTGTCAGCCTTAGACGACGCTCTTTTTGCCTTCATATTTTTTCTTTTCTTTATCTTTCTCTTTATTCTGAGGAACAGCTTAGTGATCGCGGGCGTACGATCGGCATACGGATCGACCACGGAGTCGGCAAGATAATATTCCTCCGTTTCGATGGGCTTATTCTTCTTGCGAAGTCTTGTATCCAAAAACTCCTTGACGATAACCGTACCCACAGCAAACACCGGAACTCCGATAAGCATTCCGATAAATCCAAAATACTCACCCATAATTATGATAGCTATGATAACGCAAAGCGAGCTTATGCCAGTTGCGTCTCCAAGTATCTTTGGCGCGATAATGTTGCCCTCTATCTGCTGCACCAAAATTATCAGCAATAGGAACAGCAGAGCCTTCTCGGGACTGCTTATGAATATGATAAAGAACGATGGCACTGCTCCGATTATCGGACCGAATATCGGTATGATATCAGTCACACCTATGATAAAGGATACGAGCAAAGCGTACTCACGCATACCGAATATCATCATCAGCACGAACATTATAGCCATAACGATGATCGCGCTGAGTATCTTACCGATAAAATAGTTTGAGAAGGTATTGTGCGTGATGCTGACGTATTTTCCTATTATGTTCACCTTTTGCTCGGAGAACATAGCCGCGCCAAACTTTCTCGTCTGCGCCTGAAGCTTTTCCTTTGAAATAAGCACGTAGACCGAAATGAACAAGCCGAGAACGAGATTCTTTATTCCAACGAACAGACCCATTCCGTACTCAACGATATATTCCATAACTCCGCCGAGCACGTTCTCTGATTGAGAGAAAAATTTGAGAACAGCATCTTTGATCTGAGCCTCGTTGATATATCTCGCGCCGTCATTATTGGAAACTATCTTGTTTATGATGTTGTTTATAAAGTTAGTCGCCGTTGAAACGTAAACGTCGTATTCGTTAATAAGACTGTTTACGCTCTTTATTATCTGCGGAATGAGCAGATACATAAGAAGCACCACTATAAGAAAGGCAACGACGTACGTCAAAAATATAGACAACGCCCTGTTGACGTTCTTGCGCTTCATTTTTTTGAATACCTTGTATTCAAAAAGCCTAAGTAATGGGTTTAGCGCGTACGCTATCGCAAAGCCTATTATTATAGGACTCAGCACTCCCATTACCGACGACACCGCCGCCGAAAGCGTGCTCGCGTTGACGATTGCGAACATTAAGACAAAAGCTAACGCCGCTATGACGAAGACTATCTTAAAGCCTCTTTTTTCTCCACCTTGACCGTTCATTTATTGTCCTCCCAAGGATAATCGATAAGTAAAGATACATATTTTATTTTATAATTTTTTGACCGTTAAGTCAATAGTAAAAAATAAAATTTACATATTTATAATAAAAATATGTATTTTGCTTGAAAAAATTACAGTTTTGTGCTATATTAATCATTAGTAAAAGCATTTGGAGGCACTATGAAAGCAACAGTTATCAAAGGCTACGCCAAGATAAACCTACACCTCGACGTTACGGGCATAATGGACAACGGCTTCCACGCCGTTAATAATATTATGCAGAGCGTTTCTCTGTGTGATACCGTGACGCTCAAAAAAAGAGACGACGGCGTCATTTCCGTCGACTGCGACATTGCGGGAGTACCGAAAAACGAGAATAATCTCGCCTATCGCGCGGCTCGGCTCTTTCTCGAACGGACAAGCGCAAGCATAGGCGCTGATATATATATCGAAAAAAGGATACCTATGGCGGCAGGCCTTGCCGGCGGAAGCGCCGACGCGGCGGCAACTCTCAAAGGCATGAACGAGCTTTGCGGCGAGCCGCTCACCATAGATGAGCTTTGCGCGATAGGAGGAGAGCTTGGCTCTGATATTCCCTTTTGCGTCGTAGGCGGCGCGGCGTTTGCCGACGGCAAAGGTGACGTGCTTCACCCCTTTCCCAAGATGCCGAACTGCGCTATCGTCATAGCCTGTGGCGGCGAGGGAGTTTCAACGCCCGTAGCGTACCGTATGCTCGACGATAAGTATGACCGCTTCTCCGCCTATTCTCCCGTAGATACATCGGCGCTAACAAGAGCGGCTGAGCTTGGCGATATCTACGGAATAGCAAAGAGCGTGTTTAATATTTTTGAAGAGCCCGTATTGTCCTCACGCCCAGTGGCGGCGGCTATCAAGCAAGCAATGACAGATGGCGGCGCTATTCGCGCGATGATGAGCGGAAGCGGATCGTCGGTGTTCGGTATATTTGACAGCGATGAAGCCGCTGAGCAAGCTGCTCGCCTTATAGCAAAGATGGGAGTAACGCCACATATTTGCAGACCAAACTGATAACGCCACATTTCCACATTTTCGCCATCGCCGTTGCCATTTGCGAATTTTAATCAAAAAAATCACTATATCTATTGACAAATGATTTTTTTTGTGGTAAAATACGAAAAGTAAATTGTTTGATAGGAGAAAACCGCAGTGGACAACGGCGATAGTGACGGGAACTGTCGAAGTACCTTGAATCTAATAGACCGATAAGTACGCATAAATCCGAGGATAAAGCTCGGGCTTATGCTTTTTTGCGTTTCACTGCCACACTTTCAAGATGTCAAACAGCATCCGTATATACGGAAATATAATTTCAGGAGTTTTTATTTTATGCCCGACGGGAGTTTACCTATGCTCATAGGAATGCTGGTTTGTCTTGTCTTCTCCGCTTTTTTGGCGGCAAGCGAAACCGCTTTTACATCTCTCAACAGAAACAAACTAAAGAATCTCTCAATCGAGGGAAACAAGAAAGCTACTCGCGTTATCAAAATGTGCGAGAACTACGACAAGCTTCTTTCTACTATTCTCGTAGGAAATAACATCGTTAATATACTGCTTTCATCCCTTGCGACCGTTTGGTTCATTGCCCTCCTTGCGAATACAACTATCGCAAGCGCGGCATCTACTGTCTCTACGGTAGTAGTAACCGTCGTCGTTCTTATCTTCGGCGAGATAACGCCCAAGAGCCTTGCTAAGGACCGCCCTGAGGCGTTCGCTATGGGGCTTTCACGCCCACTCGGCTTACTTGTCGCTATCCTCACACCTATCAACTTCTTCTTTATGCTTTGGAAAAAGCTTGTATCCAAGATATTCAAGCCCAATACAGAGGATACGGTTACTGAGGGTGAGGTGCTCACGCTTATCGACGAGGCTCACGAGGACGGAAGCATCGATGAATATAATAAGGAAATAATTGAAAACGTATTTGCGTTTGACGACATCACAGCAGGAGAGATAGCGACCCACCGTACCGAGCTTACTATGCTTGCCTCCGATGCCTTTGACGAGGAATGGGAGTACGCTATAAATAACAGCCGCTTCTCACGCTACCCCGTTTACGGAGAGAGCGTTGACGATATTATCGGTATCCTTGACGCGCGTACATATTTCAGGCTTGAGGACAAAAGTCGCGAAAACGTGCTCAAAGAAGCTATATCCCCCGCTTATTTCGTACCGGAGACAGTCAAGGCTGACGTTCTGTTCAGAAATATGAAGAGACAAAAGGAGTCTCTCGCCGTTGTTCTTGATGAATACGGCGGAGTTCGCGGTATCATTACCATGACTGACCTTATCAAATGTCTCATCGGAGAATTCGTGTCCGATGTTGAGGAGGGCGAGGAGCTCGAGGAGCTCATCACGTCACTTGAGAACAGCACCTGGCAGATCAACGGAACAGCTCCCATATCCGACGTTGAGGAGGCGCTTGGTATAAACATCACCAATGATGACTCAGACACGTTTGGCGGATACGTTCTCGGTCTTTACGGATCTGTTCCCGAGGACGGCGCTACCTTTGAGCTCTCCACCGACACACTTAACATAAGTATTGAAGCTATAAAGGACCACAAGATAGAAAAGGCTATCGTTTCTGTCAAGGAGTCCGACTCCGAGTGCGCTGAGGAATAAAAAAGGAATAATAAACATAAGGGGCTGACGCATTTAGCGCAGCCCCGTTTTCTATTTCTTATTCGCAAGGTCAGCTATTCCCTCGCCTACTATGTAGGACGCGAGGGACGCAAGACCTGCCGCTATCACAGCGGTCTGCTCAACGCTAAGCTCAGGCGCTCCAAACGCCACGCCTATCGCTCCCGCAAAGCCTATGATCGCTATCCACAGCTTTCTGCTCGAAAGCTTTTTGAGTATCTGTTTCATCATATATGCCTCCTTGTATGTACTTCATCTATTCTTACGTTTGCCTGCCTTATCTGCTGCTCAGCGACTATCAGCCGCTCCGTCAAGTCTCTGATATCTCCCTTAACATTGCTGACGTCGCTCTTTATCTCCGATATACCAACGCTTATATCCTCAAGCTTGACTATTACCATCGTAAGCTCCGAGGCGTCCTTTCTCTGCTCGGCGCGTCTTTCTCTCTTGATAGCGCAGCTACCCGAGTATACGCCAAACGCAAGCGACACGAACGATATCAAAAGCGTTATCAACACCTCTGCGCTCATATCTATTCCACCTCGTCGACCGTGTCAAGAACGTATAGCTCCCCCGATAGAGTGGTCTTGCGCTTGCCGTCTCCCTTTCCGAGCACGGCAAATCTCACCTTGCCGTGCGACTCCATCACCTCATCGGGTATGCGCACAACGCCGCTCTCACAGCCCGCGCTTACGCTGACACCTGTCGATGTGCGAAAGAAAACGCTTTTGTCAAGTCCATCCCATTCCCTTCCAAAGCTCAGCTCCAGCGTCGGCTCTCCAAGACTCCCCTTTACCCCAACGACTATTCTTGAGGGGGCGAGGAAGCAGTCGTTTACTTTTATCTTCATTTTTCTCCTTTTTTGCGGTTTCCCGTTATCCCACGGATATCATATCATAAAATTGTCCGATGTTACTGACATCTTTTTGTCAGTTGGCGTTAAATTTACAAAATGTTGTTGAAATACTTGCGTATATGTGCTATACTATTGGGGTACACTTATGAAAGGATCGATACAAAAATGACTATAAAAGGCTTTATCAAAAAAGCTCTTTCGCATGCCTGCGCATATTTTTCCATCATAATGCTCGGCTATATAATCATTGCCGCTATAATTAACGTTGGAGACAAGGCTATTTTACTTGAAGCAGGCAGAACGGTGCTATTTTTCCTCTTTTCCCTGCTGTGGGCTTGCGCTAACGTTATCTTTTCCATAAAGACCATCGGTGGCGGTGTGAGGCTTGTCGTTCACTATTTGATAATGCTGTTCGCCTTTTTTGCCTGCCTCTTGCTACCCCTGTCCTCGCTCAAAGCCTCGGGCTACCTGATAGGCGCTGTTATATTCACGCTGATATATTTCGCCATTATGGGACTTATACACCTTTTCACATCCAAGCTCAAAGCAAATGTGGAAAGCACGGAGAATTACGAAAAGCAGTTTTCAAAAAAGCCGTCTAAGAAAAAATAAGTTTTGTTCGGTCCGCTTCAATGTGGGAGAACAAATATGAAAAACAAATATCTGAAGCTATCATATATTTCGGTCACACTCATCGCGTCGCTTCTGCTAAGCGCTTGCTCTCGCGGCGACACGGTACGAACGGACAGTCAGGAGCAAGTCCAGATGGGCACGGTCCTTGTTGAATGTGAGGATCTCGGTGACGAATATATCGATAGCTTTATTTTTTTAGGCGAATCGACTACCTACCATTTAAAAAGCAGAGGTGTGCTTAAGGGTGGCAAGGAGACAACACAGGTCTGGGGACCGCAAAGCGGTACGGTAGACCTAAACACCTCAATATCCTCTCTTAAGATAGTTTACCCCGAAACAGCAGAGGAGCTGAGCGTATATCAAGCCGTAAAAAGAAAAAAGCCCCAAAGAATGATACTCACCTTTGGGCTTAACGGTGCTGTTACCAAAATAAAAAAGGGCGAGGAATACTTCAAGACCTGCTATCTCACTCTCATAAACACTATTCTCGACGCAAGTCCTGACACCTCTATCATCATTCAGTCCTGCTTCCCCGTAGCTAAAAATATGGATATGAGCGCTTATTCGGTAGACGTATATACGCTCAACGGATATATAGACACCATAAACGGCTGGGCGCGCTCTCTTGCCGAGGAGCAAGAGCTTGGGTATCTTGACACACAAGAGACGCTTCGTGATACTGACGGTTTTTTGAGAGACGAGTATCAAGCAGGCGACGGCTACCATATAAGCGTCGAGGGCTATAAGGCGATCTTGAAATATATCAGAACACACAAGCTTGGAGGTTGATATGAAAAAAATATTGAAAGCAGCGGTAGCCGTTTTGCTCATTTGTATTTGCTTTACGTCCTGCACGGGAGCGAAATATGATGACGGAAAGGCTTGCCAAGACGTTAGCTCGATTGCGGTCGAAGCGCTTGGCGATGGGCTGGAATACACCGAATTTGATGCCTCACACCGTGAGTTTTACTTCAAGGACAGCGCTTTGTACGACGATTGCAGTCTTATTTATTCAACGGACACCAACAACATCAATGAAATAGGTGTTTTTCACGCTGTAAACGAGAAAGCGGCAAAGGCGCTTGAGGCTGAATGTCTCGCCTATATTGAGGAGCTACAAGCGGACGAACGGGCATTTATAGCGAGCTACGCTCCAGAGGAGCTCCCCAAGCTTGACGGAGCAAGGGTGAATAGATTTGGAAATTACGTCGTCTATAGCATACTTCCAACAGACAAAACAAGCACTGTGCTTGAGGATATAGAAAATACTTTGTTGAAATAAGCACTTGAAATTAAGATATATCGGTGGTGATCTTGAAAAACGGGAGGCTGATAGCCTCCCTACTTTTTTTACCGGTGTATTCTATTACAAAAAAATAAGAGGTGTTCGTTCTGAACACCTCTTATTTTTAAGGTTAGATCTTTTCCTTAACCTTGGATGCCTTACCAACTCTGTCGCGGAGGTAGTAGAGCTTTGCTCTTCTGACCTTACCCTGACGAATTACGTCAACCTTCTCAACGTTGGGAGAATGGATGGGGAAAGTCTTCTCAACGCCACAACCGTAGGATACGCGTCTTACTGTGAATGTCTCGGAGATTCCGCCGCCGTGCTTAGCGATAACGGTGCCCTCGAACATCTGGATTCTCTCTCTAGAACCCTCCTTGATCTTGTTGTGAACACGGATAGTGTCACCAATGTTGATTACCGGAATCTCGGTCTTCAACTGCTCGTTTGTAAAAGCCTGAAGCAGATTCATCTTTCAGTCCTCCTAAAAATAATATCCAAGCGTTCATGCAGAGCTTCGCAGCGGACCGCTTTTCCTTGCGTTTTACACACAACGCATAATATTATAACATAAAAAATTCCTTTTTGCAATACCTTTTTTGCAATTTTTTCAGTATTTTTCAGTTTTTTTCCCTTTTATAAATCCAAACACTTTTGAAAATATCGGACGAAGCGCCATCAATATATCCTTACCGTTGAATACCAGCACAAACAGCAGTATAGCTACCTGCGCGTACTTCCAATATCTCATCTCGCTTATCATAATAGACGCCTGCGCTATTATTGCTGCCGTATTTATTATAAGCTTGACGGTATGCATATTGAATTTAACGTAAAAACGGGTATCGTACGCTCTTATCGCAAACACCGCGGCGTAGCTGATGACAGTTGCCACAGCCGCTCCCATCGCTCCCCTTTCGGGTATGAGCACAAAGTTGAGCACCACGTTTATCAGCGCCCCCGCCATTGACGTCAGCATAGACATAACACTCTTTTTCTCAAGGAAATACACGCTTCCGAGAAATGACACGAGAGCTGAAAATGCGGTAGCTATAACAAGCACGGGAACGTATTCCCAAGAGGAATAATACGCGTCTGCCAAAAGAAGTCTTGTGAGTATCTTAGCACCCGCGATTATCACAGCCGCGCCCATAAAGATGATGCCCATATAGTTCTTGTAAACGGTTGAGAAAAAGTCCGCTCTCTCGCTCTCGTCAGCGTCCTTTACGACCGAGAACTGCCAAGCCTCGATAAACACGCCGCAAACGAGTGTAAGAAGCGTAGGCAGCTTATATGCCGCCGCGTAAAGTCCGTTCTCCGCGCTTCCGCAATACGCTGTGACTATATATCTATCACTCGCTGAGGTTATCAGCCACATTATAGTGGTCGGTATATAAGGAATACTGAATTTCAGCATATCGACAAGCGTGCGCTTATCGATAGAGCGTATCGACATAAAGCGATAAAGCCTTGCCATAAAGAAAAGCATCACAGTGACGAGCAGGTCGGAAAACACTACCGACAAAACGTATCCAAGCGTTCCCATATCGAATACGACAAGGAACAGTATGTTGAGTATGATGGTCAGAGCTGTGTTTACTATTCCCTGCGCGGCAAAGAGCACCGTCTTTCCCGTAGCACGGATAAAGTTTGCCGCGGCGGAGTGCAGATTTGCGCACATAACGTACGCCGCTACTAAGAACACATAGCCGTCAAATACATCAAATACTCTCAGTATCTGACAAGCCGCCGTCGTGACAGCACCACCGAGCAATATCACGAGCACACCCGCCGAGAAAATGCGCTTTTGCGCATCGGTGTCCCCTACTTCGCCCGTATCAAGCACAAAGCGGAACATTCCGTCGCAGATACCCACCGCCGCAAGCGGTATCAAAAGATTTGCGGTCTGTGTCAGAATGTCTGCCACTCCGAACTCTGCCGTTGACAGCACGCTCGTATAAAGCGGCATAAGTAGGAAGACAAGCACCTTTGACGCAAAGGTGCCTGTTCCGAGTATCAGCGTATTTGAAAGAAGTCTTTTTTTCTTTCCCATATGGCGATCAATCGCAGTTTTCCCAGTTGTGGTAAACGTTCATAACGTCATCGTCGTCCTCAAGCTTCTCGATAAGGAGCTCCATAAACTTGATGTCCTCTTCGCTGTCAAGCGTTACGTAGTTAGACGCGATCTTGGTCTTTTCAGCCGAGAGAAGCGTATATCCCGAGCTCTCAAGGTCCTCCTTTACAGCGTAAAGGTCATCAGGCTCGGTGTATATCTCGAATACCTCTCCCTCAGCGGCGAAGTCCTCAGCGCCTGCCTCAAGAGCGGTCTCCATAAGCTTGTCCTCGTCTATATCGCTGTCCTCGTTAGAGATAACGATAAGTCCCTTTTCGCTGAACAGATAGGAGACACAGCCTGTCTGTCCCATATTTCCGTGGTACTTGGAGAAATAGGAGCGGACGTTGCCCGCGGTACGGTTTCTGTTATCTGTGGTAGCCTCAACGATGACCGCGATGCCCGCAGGACCGTAGCCCTCGTAAACTACCTCCTCGTAGTTCTCGCCAGTGCTTCCCATCGCCTTCTTGATGGTACGCTCGATGTTATCGTTAGGTACGTTATTCGACTTTGCCTTAAGGATAAGGTCACGAAGCTTGGAATTGGAAGCGGGATCTCCGCCACCTGCCTTAACGGCAATGGTTATCTCCTTGCCTATCTTTGTAAATACCTTCGCTCTCTGCGCGTCGGTCTTTTCCTTTTTGTGCTTAATGTTAGCCCATTTACTGTGTCCTGACATTGTAATTTACCTCTTTTCTATATATACAAAATTATTAACTGAAACCTTGACTTGCTTTTCTTTTGCTTACCTTTTCTTGGGTTTCTTTTGCTTACCTTTTCTTGGTTTTCTTTTGCTTACTTTTCTTTTTTAAAAGAAAAGTAAGTCAAACCTTTTCTGTCTTTGCAAGGCAGATAAGACCGAAGGCGTTGCCAAGCACCGTCTTCGCAGCCTCTGTGAGCGCAAGTCTGGTGTTCCTTATCTGCTCGTTCTCCGCTCCGAGTATCGAGCAGTTGTGATAGAATCTGTTGTATGCGCCCGCAACGTCGAGAATATATCTCGTTATCACCATAGGCTCGTAGCTGTCTATCGCGTCTATAACGTGCTCCTCAAAGCGAGCGAGCGTCTTTGCAAGCTCTGCTTCCTCCGAGGTGCTTACCGTAAGAGGTGCGCTCTTATCGTATTCGCCCGACTTAGCGAGCACCGAGCAGGTACGCGCATAGGTATACAGAACGTAAGGACCTGTGTTGCCCTCAAAGCTGAGCGCGTCCTCCATAACGAAGTTTATGTCTCTGATACGGTTATTGGAGAGGTAGTAGAACACAACAGCACCCACGCCTATCTGCTCAGCTATCTTTTCCTTACCATCAAGGTTGGGGTTTTTCTCCTCCATAATACCCGCTACCTTTTCTATTGCCGAGGCAAAGAGGTCGCGAAGAAGTATTACGTTACCCGTTCTTGTAGCAAGCTTTTCTCCGTTTATGCTGACTGTTCCGTAAGGCACGTGAACGAGCTTGTCGTGCCAATCGTAGCCCATAAGCTCAACGACCTTGAACCACTGAGCAAAGTGCAGACTCTGTCCCGCGCTTGTTACGTATATACATTTATCAAAGTTATACATTTCTTTTCTGTCGTATGCAGCCGCAATATCACGAGTTGGATACAATGACGATCCATCTCTCTTTAATATTAGACAAGGCGGCATACCATATTCCTCAAGATCAACGATAGAAGCTCCGTCATCTATCTTGAGCAAACCTGTATCACGAAGTTTTTGCACCTGAACGGGCATTCCTTCGGTATAGCAACTCTCTCCCTTGTAGCTATCAAAGGTAATACCAAGCTGCTTGTATATTTCATCATTTGCCTTGATGGATTTCTCTACAAGCCATTTCCACAATGCGAGATTTTCCTCATCTCCCGATTCCATTTTGCAAAACTCTGCTCGTGCTTCATCTGCAAGCGCAGGGTCTTCTGCCACAGCATTATTTATCTTTACATATAGGTCAACCAAGGCATCAACGCCCCCGGTTTCAACCGTTTCACGATCACCCCATTTTTTATAAGCCACGATAAGCTTGCCAAACTGTGTGCCCCAGTCACCAACGTAGTTGATTCCAACACACTTGTAACCTGCAAACTCGTGGAGCTTTTTGAGAGAGTGACCGATAACTGTAGTTCCCAAGTGTCCTATATGGAATGGCTTTGCAAGGTTAGGCGAAGAGTAATCAAGCACCACGGTCTTGCCCTCGCCAAAGTCAGGCGCGCCGTATTTTTCACCCTTATCCTTGACCTCGCCGACGACCTTTTTGGCAAGCAGCTCGGCGTCAAGGAAAATATTGAGGTATCCGTTTACAGCCTCTGCACGGGCAACGCAAGGCGCGTCAAAGCCCTCGGCGATAGTCGCCGCTATTTTAACGGGCGGCATACGAAGTGTCTTGCTCATCTTAAAGCAAGGCAGGGCGAGGTCTCCCATCTTAGAGTCGGGGGGATATTCAAGCATCGCTGTAATATCGGATATTTCCATAGTCGCATCGGGGTTAAGAAGCTTTATCTTTTCTACTATCTTACCCGCAATGGCATTCTTAATTGAAAGCATTTTTTGTCTCCTTAATATTTCAAATCACAAGATTAAATTATACTACATTTTCCTACAAAATTCAAGTAGGACAAAAAATTTATTTTACTGTCACATCAACAAGCAAAGCGCCCGTAAAGCGCACGATATCCTCTCTTTTGAGGAGAAGCTGTATTCCCTTTACTCCCGCGCTGACAGTTAGCTCCTCAAGTGTCTCGGCACTTATGTCAAAATAGGTGGGGAATTTCTTTTTCATTCCAACGGGTGAGCAACCGCCTCTGATATATCCCGTGAGTCCGAGCAGCTCCTTGACCGCCACTGGCTCTACCTTTTTGCTTCCCGTGACCTTCGCCGCAAGCTTGAGGTCTATCTCCTTATGGCAAGGAATGCAGAACACCATAAGCGCGTTCTTATCCGAGCGAAGCACGATAGTTTTGAACACCATCTCATACGGAAGCCCGATACAGTCGGCTATATGCGTACCCGAAAGGTCGTTCTCGTCGACCTCATACTCGCAAGGCTTGTATTTTATCTTTGCCGCGTCAAGCTGACGCATAGCGTTTGTTTTATTCATCAGTAGGTCTCCCCCTCGACTATCATTTCCTCAGCCGCGCGGCGCACGGCATCGGTTATCTCAATACCGCCGAGTATTCTCGCCACCTCTCGCACTCTTCCCTCTCTGTCAAGCGGTGTCAGCGTGGTGCTCACTCTGCCGTCACGCTCTGCCTTAGATATATATAGATGGTTATCGGCAAGCGAGGCTATCTGAGCCGAGTGCGTAACACACAGCACCTGCGCTCCCTTACCTATCTCCTTGAGCTTTATTCCGACCTTGCGAGAGGTCTTACCCGATATTCCCGTATCTATCTCGTCGAATATCACCGTTCCCACACCGTCGCACTCATTGAGCACGTTCTTTAGTGAGAGCATTATTCTCGCAAGCTCACCGCCCGACGCAATACGCGCCATAGGAAGAAGCGGCTCACCCAGATTTGTGGATATCATAAACTCAACTCTGTCAAGTCCGAACGCTCCGAAGTCTCGCTCCGCCTTGACGCTTACCTCAAAGCGCACCTTGGGCATATCGAGAAAAGCAAGTGTTTCAAGAACTCGTCCGTCAAGCTCCCTTGCGGCACGTTTTCTGCTCTCGGTCAATGCGTCCGCCGCCGCTCTCGCGCGTGCTTCTATATCCTTTATCCTCTCCTCAAGCTCTATCTTACGGTCTTCGGCGTTCTCTATCATATCAAGACGCTTTGCGGCGCTCTCTCTGAATTCAAGGATCTCCGAGACTGTGCTACCGTATTTTCTCTTAAGCTTTGCTATGGCGTTAAGGCGAGACTCTGCCTTGTCGAGCTTTGCCGTCGGGTCACCGTCGCCAAGGTCGCAAAGAGCCGCCGCGCTTTCGGCTATATCATCAAGCTCGTAGCGTATATTTTCAAGTCTCTTTGAAAGCCCATCAGCCTCCGGAACGGCGTCCGCGATAGCCTCAAGCGCGCTTGCCGCTCTCATAGTGAGATACGACGCGCCAAGGCTCTTTTCGCCGCCACTGATAGCTTTATTTACAAGAGCAACGCTCTTATTTATCTTCTCAAGGCTCTGAAGCTTGCGCACAAGCTCGAGAAGAGCCTCTTCCTCGCCGTCCTTGAGCTTTACGGCGTCGATATCCGCAATCTGAAACTTGAGCATCTCGCGCAGTCTCGCCTGCTCCATCGCGTCCTTGTCGAGGCAATCAAGCTCGGCTCTCGCGTGCAAAAGCTCACGGTACAGCACCGAATACGCCTCGAAAAGCTCGCCGTTTGAGGCAAAGCTGTCCAGAAGCTTTACGTGATTCTGAGGATCGAGAAGCTGTTGATTATCGTTCTGCCCGTGTATGTTAAACAGCATTCCGCCTATCTCACGGAGCATTGAAACGGTTATCGCTCTTCCTCCGAGCTTTACTGTTGATCCACTTTTTGTAAGCGTTCTCGTAAGCATCACCATTCCGTCCTCGCACTCAAATCCCATATCCGAAACAGTGTGTATTACATCTTCGCCAACGTCCGTAAAGACGGCGCTCACAACGGCTCTCTCTTCACCCGTTCTTATAAGCTCCTTATCGGCTCTTCCGCCGAGAAGCAGACCAAGGCTGTCTATGATTATTGATTTTCCCGCACCCGTCTCACCCGAGAGCACGGTCATACCGTGGGTCAGGTCTACGTCAAGCGACTTTACCACAGCGATATTTTCTATATGCAAGGATTGTAGC
The DNA here is from genome assembly GCA_045536665.1 of Eubacteriales bacterium. Classification (GTDB taxonomy): domain Bacteria; phylum Bacillota; class Clostridia; order Oscillospirales; family CAG-272; genus HGM12713. The sequence continues at coordinate 1,632 of JAZSNX010000217.1, read as the reverse complement.
ATTTTTCGTCCGCCTTAATATGTCTTTATAAATCCACTCAGGTCTGCGCACAGCTGCTCCGCGCTCTCCTCATCGACCGTGACCACGATTATGGTGTCGTCGCCCGCTACGCATCCGAGAACGTCCTTAGAGTCAAGAGAGTCGACTCCCGAGGCTACCGCCTGAGCAAGTCCCGGCAACGTTTTTATCACAACGTTGTTCATTGAGTATTTTACATCAGCTATCGAATCAGCAAGCGCGCTGTTGAGCTTAAGCGTTCCTATGTGAATGGGGCTTCTCTCGCTTACTGACTTATATACACCGCCGTGAGTCATATTTTTGCTGAGCTTAAGGTCCTTAAGGTCTCTTGATACAGTTGCCTGCGTTACCTTAAATCCCTCTTCCTTGAGAACAGCTGTTATCTGCTCTTGCGTATGTATTTCTCTATCCGCAAGTATCTCGAGTATTCTTGCCTGTCTTTGCTTTTTCATACGTTTATCTCCTAATCGTTACAGAAGCTTTTTGAGCCTTATCTTTGAGCAGAAGCTTCCGTCCTTAAGACGCAGAAGCTTTGCCTTTATGGGAGATTTTGTGATAAGCGCAACGTCTCCGTGATACATCTCAAAGTTCACTCTGCCGTCTATGGTCAGATGAAGCACCTTTTCTCTGACACACACATTCTTCACCTTAAGCGTTGCCGTGTCGGGGAATATAAGGGGTCTGGCAAAGAGCGAATGTGGGCATACAGGCGTGACGCAGATACACGAAAGCTCGGGAGCTACGATAGGTCCGCCCGCTGAAAGTGAATATGCCGTTGAGCCCGTTGGCGTTGCTATAACAAGACCGTCTGCCCTATATGTATTTACCAGCTCGTCTCCGTCCGACAGCTCAAGGTCAACTATCCTTGCTGTCGTTCCGTTGGCTATTACCGCCTCATTGAGCGCGTCTGCCTTGAATTTGACCTGTCCCTTTGAGGATACCACGGTGACGCTCAGCATAGCGCGCTCATCAAGCGCGTAGCTACCCTCAAACACCTTGTCGATCAGGTCAAGCTCATCCATCTCAAGCTCGGTCATATATCCGACTCTGCCCATATTGATGCCAAGCACGGGTATTCCCGAGGAAGCCGCGCGGCGCGCGCCGTCCAGCATAGAGCCGTCGCCTCCGATAACTATCGCAAGCTCCGCCTCCTTGTATATATCGTCGATAGGCATATAGCAAAACAGGGACTCGTGCATATGATTTCGCAATATCCTGTCCTTATAGTTCTGCGGGATCAATATGCGCTCCGCTCTGTTCCCTATCTTCCCCGCCACAAGCATCGCCGCCTGAAGCTTTTCGGGTATATTATAATTTGTTATCAACGCAATATTCTTCATATTTACCGTCCTATATTTCACGCCTCACTGTGCCGTGACGCGTTTTATGGTCTTATCGTCTACACGCGGCATTATACACTCGCGCTTGACAAAATATGCAAGATACTCCTTATTTCCGTCTCCGCCCTCTATTGGTGAGCGAATGAGAGCAAGGCAATCAAAGCCGTTTTCTGCGGCACAGCTTATGACTCGCTTTGCCGCAAGATAGCGGTATGCTCCGCTATGTACTATTCCATTCTTACCAAGAGCGGCTCTCCCCGCCTCAAACTGAGGC